>JBJOHK010000001.1:0-5569 GCA_046047755.1 Bacteroidota bacterium
TGGTATTCCTGGGAACCGACCGAGGTTTATGGGTGAGCCAAAATGCAGGGGCTACTTGGACCCGATGGAAACAGTTCCCAGCATGCCCTGTGCAAGACCTGAAATACCAAGCCCGTGAAAACGACTTGGTGGTAGGAACCTTCGGCCGTAGCCTATATGTAGTAGATGATCTCAGCGCTCTGCAAGCCTCTGCAGGCAACCAGGCACAGGTGGGTTCGGTGAATATCTATAATGCTACTGCCGGTTACTTGGTTGACTTCGCTCAACCCTCAGGAGTGCGTTTTGGAGCCGACGGTGAATTTGCGGGCCAAAATCGCCAGGCTGGCAGTATAATTACCCTCTGGGTGAACGGTGAAAAAGGCAAGAAGATTGAGGCTACCGGGCTCATTTATAACGACCAAGGTCAGCGTGTTCGCCGCCATGAAATGAAGTTTGACTCCAGCGGATTGTACCGCATTCCCTACCGATTGATTCAAGATGGAGTGCGCTTGCCCAGTCATGGCAACCACAAAGAGGATGAAACCCTGCCTCCCGGTTTGCCCTTAGCCCCTGGCAACTACAAAATGGTCATCAAGGTTGGCAATGATTCGTCCAGCATTGCCTTGAAGGTTTTGCCTAGCCCCCTGACCCATTACGATCCCGCTGCTCGCCAGCGATTGGAGACCAATTACCAGCGTTTTGCCCAAAGTGCTGACCGCGGGTACAAACTCTTTGAAGGACTCAAAGAAGCCGAAAAACTGAGTCAAACTTGGATGAACCAGGCCTATGCTCAAGACTCGGTGCAGGCCCATTTGAAGAAAACCTACAAACCCATCGCCGACAGCTTGGCCACCCTCAAGGGATTGTTCATGTTGCCTGCCGACTACCGCCCATACGAAGAAGCCACCATTCGCGTGATGGACCGCTACGAGGCCGCCATTTCATTGGTTAACGGTGACGGTATGGAAAACGCCGAATTTGCTCTGTCCAATTTGGAACGCCACCTAGATTCAGTGGCCAAACGAAGCAATGCTTTTTTCGAAGGAGAATGGAAGAAGTGGGTAAATGAGGTTCAGCAACACCAGCCCAAATTGACGCCCGAATTGGGTGACTATTAAGGCTGGGTATAGAAGAATTCAACAGAGCCTGGGTTGACAAGCAGGTTGCAGGTGCCCTGAGTCCATTTTACGGCACCCTGTGACCAAAGCATGCGAATTTGGGCCGGAACCTCTCCGCTTGGAGCAAAACTCCAAGGCTCCGAACTCTGGTTGAATAGTATCCAAACCACCTGATCAAAGTAGCGACGTTCTACTACCAAGTGCTGGTCATCTTGGGCTACGATTCGGGTATCACCGTACAACAAAGCCATATGAGATTGGCGCAAATGAGCCACTTTTGACACGCGGTCTTTGTGTTGCTTTTCGGCCGGGCTTAGGCTTGTTTTTGAACCTTGCACTCCGCTGCTAAAGCGCATCATGCGGCGATTGTCAGGATCGTTGGCGCCGGGCATACCGATTTCGTCGCCGTAATAAATAACGGGCACACCGGGAATGGCCATCATGAAGGCGGTCAGATTCAGTAATCGCTGGTACCCATGTGGGCCCTGCACCTGTATATCACGGTCCCAACCCGCTTGCTTGAGGTCTTCCCCGTCAGCCAAGGAACCATCAGCCAGTGAAATGAAACGGGGACGATCTTGGTTTCCAGTGATGTTGCCCATGCTGTGATGGGAACCGTAGTAGCGCCGGGAATCGTTGGCAACGGCCGCCAGCTGCGTGCATCCGCCGAGAGGAGACTTGAACGTTGATACCGCCGCATCATACAGGTTGAAGTCAAATTGAGCCTGGAACAATCCTGTACCCAAATAAGAGCCAATCAACTCTGGGCTGCCGTAGGTTTCTCCTATCTGGAACAAAGACTTATCAGGCAATCGATCGCCCTTGCTGGGGCCAATGACTTGGCTGTTGATTTTATGCGTCAGGGCCCTCCAAAAAGGAGTGGGCACATGCTTGGCCGCATCGTGTCGCAAACCGTCAAAATCGTATTGGAGCAACCACCACAAAGCGGTATCGCTCATTTGATCGACCACTTGGGGATTGAAGAAATTGAAGCTGGGCATGTGGTCATCGAACCAGGTGGTCAGTCGATGATCGTCCCAGCGCTCGGTGTTTTTGCTGCCGTCTGGCAAATACAAAGAAGTGAACCAGTTCGGGTGCTCTTTGTACAAACTATGCTCCACATGAACGTGGTGTCCTACGTAATCCAGAACCACCGTCAAGCCATTGGCATGGGCGACATCCAAAAAGGTGCGAAGTTCTTCAGGGGTGCACAATCGCGGGTCTGTCTCTTTCAGTGAAACGGGCCAGTAGCCGTGGTAGCCGCTGAATTTTGTATGGGGATTTTTAGGCCATTCACCCCACGGGGTTTCAGGGTTGCGCACTATGGGCGATATCCAGAGTGTATTGATGCCCAAGCGGTGAAAATACCCCTCCTTGATCTTGGCTGTTAAGCCGGCAATGTCCCCTCCAAAATAATCGACCTTAGGGTTGACGTCGTCCCGGTTTAAAGGCTTATTGTTGGCCTTGTTTCCATCGACAAATCGATCGATCATAGGGTTGTACAGTATCTGGCGACGAGGATCGTGGGTATTGGGGTGATTGGATGCGTTCTCTACGATTTGACCATCCAACAATGGAATCATGACATCGTTCGAAACCGATTGGCTATCGCAGACCCATACCCGCAAATAACTATGACCCAAGGTTTCTTGCGGTATGGAAATGCTGATTTGATTTTCAAATTGGCCCGTAGACCATTCCAGTTCTCGGTTATTTAGCAAGGCGACAACCCTTTTTGGGGCCGAACAACCTTGGTAAGCCAAATGAACATCTGCCCCCTTATGCCAAGCAGTGCGCAATTGCAAATCACTGGCCTCCACCTTGATCACAGAATTGTATCCGCCCATACCATTGGAAAGGGAATCTGAATTCTGCGGATCGCGCATCTCACGGTGGCCATTTACCACGTATACATATTGATGAGTACCCGGTGCCAATAAGGCTTCCCCATGCCAGGCCCCTTTCTCATAGCGAAGGGACAGATTATTGGGGTTCCATGCATTGAAGCTACCCTTTATCTGAACCGACTTGAAACGGTGTTGGTTATCGACAAACAAAAAGGAACGGCTTTCCTTTTCACTGGCGCGAAGAGGAACTGACACGATGGCATCTTTCACATACAACTTCAAGCTAGCCAAAGGCAGCGCTGTTTCTTCCTTCCAAATTTGGACACTGTCGCTTTCCCCCTTGCGCTCCAAATGCCAACCGGCGTCCAGTGACCAAGAATCAATGGCTGAGGTTTCGTAAACAAAATCGCTCAACCAAACCCAAGTTTTACCGGGCTCCAAGGTCACCAAGCTACTCAATCCAGCTACTGGGATTTCAGATTGGGCGACCGCTCTTTCTTGCTGATTACCGCAAGAAGAGAAACCCAATGAATAAAGAGCTAAGAAGAAGATAGCCACGCGTTTTTGCATGGCGCAAAACTACTGCCTAGGGCTGAAGCACCCAAGCCGAAAGCCCGTGAAAGCCCGCGCTCTGTTCAGCCCAAATGGCATACAGTTGACCCGATTGACCAGCAAACTCTTCCAGTTTAGACCCACTGTAAACCAAGCGACCTTGGGCATCGTAAATGGTCCAAATACAGGGCCCCGTCAATTCTGAACTCCAATGCGATCCATCAAACCAAAGGCGCAGGCTACGATTGACAGGCTTCACTCCTGCATTCGGCAAATTCCAATAGTAATGGGCATATACGGGGTAATGATCGCTGGTATTGCTTCCATATCCCGATATGTACTTGTCGGCATACAATACGGCTGAAGAATCTTTCACCCAAAAAGGCTTTAAGGCGGGTGTAGCCGCCTGATGATCGATCATGTCAGAATAACTGACCGTAGATTTTTGACCCGAAAGCGACAAGGGATAACTAACGATGGCAAAATTGGTATCAGCCACCCAGGCAGAAAAGGGCGTCGAATAGTTGCTAAATATACTCTTATCCATATCGTCATTCCAGTCGCCCAAGACCACACCTTTGACGGCTCCTTGTTGCTCAATGTAAGACTTCATGGCTTCCATGGCTCGCTTTCTGCGGTCCCAAGCCGTAGCCTTAGCCGATGAACTTCCTGTATTAGCTTTCAGGTGAACCACCCAAGCTACCAAAGTATCGTACTTCCCGTTGAGGGTGCAACCCAACCCTACCTCCAACGGCAAACGACCGCTGGCAAATTCGTAATCATAAACCTGTAGAATGTGTTTGCTCCACAGAAGCGTGAATTCCGACTTCTTGTATAGCAAAGCCGTCTTTTGCGATTGGCTCCAGGTACCAATGACCGCACCATAATCGGGCAATTGCTTCTGCAAATCAGCCCAGTAGGCTGCATTTGATATTTCGCACAAGCCCCACAGGTCTAAATCAGCGTTTTTGATCAAAGCAGCGGCATTGTTCAACTGGGTCACCTCTGAACTTGGGCCATTGCTGGCGTCGCCAAACCACTCAATGTTCCAGGAGGCAATGTCCAAACGATCGCCCGATCCGATTTTGGGTACTTGTGCCCACAGGCAGGTACAAACCATCAAGCCCGCTGTCAACAGCGATAGGCTCTTTCTCACTATTCTCTTCATCAATTTCTGCGGTCAAAACCCCAATTGAGTTTGCTGCGCAAGGTGTCCAGGAACTGAACGGAACTCAAGCGCATTAGTCGCAAGGGGTGGTCGGCCTTTCGTATGGCCATGTGCACGTCTTCCGTGATGCTCTGGCTTCGGGCATCCAAAGAGGCCAAATAAGAGGTCGCTCGGCCTTCAATTTCAAAGGAAATAACCGCGTTATCGGGCACCACTACCGGGCGTACATTCAGGTTGTGCGGAGCTATGGGTGTAATCACAAAACTCTCGCTTTTGGGGAACAGAATCGGCCCTCCGCAACTCAGCGAATAACCGGTTGAGCCCGAAGGGGTTGATACAATCAAGCCGTCGCTCCAATAGCTGTTCAAGAACTCCCCGTTCATGTAGGCGTGCACCACTATCATGCTCGAGGTCTCCTTTTTGTGAATGACAAAATCATTCAACGCAAAATTGTAATCGAAAATGAGCGGGTCAGAGGTCAACTGAAGCATGCTGCGCTCTTCGATCACATAGTTTCCTTTGTCAATTTCGCTCAGCACATCGTCAATGGCATCAGTGGTTGCGCTCGCCAAAAATCCCAATCGGCCTGTATTCAGAGCCAATACGGGTACTCGGCTATCCCGAACCAAATTCAGGGTATCCAAGATGGTTCCATCGCCCCCTACACATATCAATACATCGACATCGCTGCCGGGCTGCAAATAATCAAAAATGTGCAACTTGAGCTTGGCGTCTAGATTCATGTGCACAAAATCTTCCAAGGAGGCGCTGCAATAAATGTCATGACCGCGTTCGGCTAGAGCCGTAACCAAGCGAAGAAAACCCTCTTGGTGTCGGGAATCTCTCACATTGCGGGCATACACAGCAACTTTCATGGCGTTGGAATCAAATGGCGTGTCTCAAGA
>JBJOHK010000002.1:0-4608 GCA_046047755.1 Bacteroidota bacterium
GGAAAGACAGGCCTTGTTGGCCACGGTAACACGCATCATTGGCCCCATTGCCAAACCCGATAAAATTCAATTCGTATCGGGACTGCCCAAAACACGCAGTGGCAAAATCATGCGACGCATATTGCGCAAAATCGCCGAAGGGGAATTTTCCCAGTTAGGCGATACCAGCACGCTACTGGACCCCAGCGTAGTCGAATCGATAGCCGCTGGAAGCCTTAAGGGCTAACCAGATTCAAACTGATGTTGAAGTACAGAGGATTGGTCAAACTCTGTTCCATGGCCAAAGGCTGATCACCGAAGAAACCCCTGAAAAACTCTTGCCCTTCAGGCAGGACATCGGCATCAAATGAGTAATTGTAACGGTAACCCACTTGTGCACTTAACCAGATGAAATCCTTCAAAGAGCGTTCGTAAACAAAGCGAAAACGCAACTCGCCACGGCGAATTTCCAAATCGTTTTGTGGAACTGTTGATCGGTACATGCGGTAACTATTGCCTTCCAATTCATAACCCATGAAGAGCATAGAACGGGGGCTAAAGGTACGGCGCACATGGGCCCTGGCTGGAAAGAGCACCTCGGTACCCCAAGTATTGGCCACATTGGTCGAATTGTACAACAAAATAGGAATGTAGTTCAGCTCCCCAACTCGATAGGTACGAGCCAAGCCCCATCCCCACATTTTGCGATCACTCACTCTCTTGCCATAAAGAGCCGCTGCCGAGTATTTGGTATACTTCAAAGGCATAATATCAGAGAAGCCGTAATCGCCGTTCAAATCTCCTGAACCTTGGAATAAGAAAAATCGAGTCTCGTCAAAGGGCTTGAAAACGGTCAAATTCAATCCCGTTGTTCTCAATCCATAATCATTCAAACCGGTGGCAACAGGATTGTTGACACCCACCGTTTCAAGAGCGTACGACTGATTCCAGTAATTGGCCCCCACTTGAACGATGAGATCGTTGCGAGAGATTACAGGCACATTCAGGGCCAGGCGCATTCCATTGGATCGAGCGAAATCGGCTTGATCATAATTTTCAGTGAGCTGACCACCTGGAGTGTTAGCACTGCTCAAGCTGTACCCCATCTGATAATCATAGCCTACGCTGATCAGTTTAGAAGGGCTTAGGCCTTCGATTTTATTCGTGCAATAGGCCTTGGTACCAGCATCCGCATACGACACATTGTCGTATAGGCTATAATCCTCTTCCTCTTCGCTGGTCGTCGAATCTACTTGTGCAAACAGGGTTGGAATAAAGAAAACCCACCCCAAAATCAATGAAAGCTTCTTCATCAGTTACGCTGAATCTGAAGGCGTTTCCAAACATCGGTACGACCAAAGGCCGAAACACCAATGTAACCGCGAATATCGAGTGTATTGGCATCCCTCATGGTAATGGTACAGCTGTAAGTACTGCCATTCAAGGGGTCGTATATAGTACCCCCAGTCCATTCGTTATTCCCACTGTAGCTAAAGTCTTTCAACATGCGGTATCCTTTCAATGGAGTGGATTGCAAGGCTGGATCGGGGTTGTTTTTGTCTACTTTGGGCAAATTGGTCTCAGGATCAATGGGCTCTTTCAACCACACAATCTTGCCGAAATACTTAGACCCAATTTTTTCGACTTTCACACGTGCTCGGCCATTGCTGGGCTCCCAAACACCTAGCAATCGATCAGCGTCAGTGTTTTGTTGTGTAAAGGAAGTGAATACGGTACCTGTCAATACAAGGCAGAAGGCTATGAGTATGTTTTTCATGCTTATTTTTTTATTTCCAAATCAAATACAAAGTCACCCTTGAAAGCGACATCTTGGTCTAAGTCCTGGTTGATTCCCAATTCCATAACCAAAAAGAATTTTCCTTCTTTGAAGTAGACCGATGCATCAGCTTCAGTGCTCACTTTCAAATCGGCTTCATTAGAACCGGCAGGTACGGGATTCAAAACAGCCATACCCGTCATGTCAGCCTCGTTCCCTACCATAGAAAAGGCAACCGAACCCAAACTTGACAATCCTGCAGAATCTTCACTGTGAATATGAACAGACTTCAGTGTGGCCGCATTCACATGACCCAAAAGAGCCTCGTCCAATTGAACCTCAAACTGAGCCGTTTCGGAACCTTCAAAAACAGGGCCTGCAACCGTAAAACTGACATCATTCAATGTATAATCTTGGTGATTTCCAGAACCAGAACAAGACCATAAGCCGACACTAAGTAGTAAGGCGGCACTCCACATCAACTTTTTCATAATGGTCAAAAATAGCCAAAAGGCAAGACCCTGCAAGACAATTATTGAAAGTGGTTCTTACACAAAAGCCTTCGTTAACAAACGGCGTTTGGATTAGGGTAGTTGTCGCTCTGATCTTCAAAGGTGTTATCCAAACAGACAAAATCCTTTTCAATGAGCAAAAACAACTCTCCTCCTTGAGGCAAAGGAAAGATATGCTGAAAGCCTACCTCATCACTGTTCACCCATTCATTGGCAAGGGCCTCAGGCATGTACACCTCGACCCATCCATCTTTCCACTCAGCCGCGAGGGTATCATGGATATTGGATTTCAACAAGGCATAACGAAGTTCCCCGCCCAACATTTGGGTTGATTCAGAAAAACGACCGGTAGCCCCAAAAGTTTCTACTTCGGTCTTGGTCAATCGCAATCGAATGGAGTTTCCTTTGATCCTAATTTTCATAGCTGATTACCTTCAAAGGTATTGATTAGGCGTGAATTCGCTGAGGAGCACTGTAGACGTTGAAACGATGAGATTTGGTAAAACCCACCAACGTAATATTCAGCTCTTCAGCCAACTCAACGGCCAAACTACTCGGAGCACCCACCGCCACAATGAGAGGAACTCCTACCATACTAGCCTTTTGAATGAGTTCAAAACTCGCCCTACCGCTGAGCAAGAGACCCCGATTCACGGCCGGAACCTGAGCGTTCAACAGAGCCCATCCGTTGAGCTTATCTAGAGCATTGTGACGCCCGACATCTTCGCGCGCTTGGACAATCTCGCCCTGGGCATTAAAAAAAGCCGCCGCATGAATGCCTCCCGTCTGTTCAAATGCACTCTGATACTCTTTCAAGGCCAAAGGCAACTGAGCTATGGTTTGATTGGAAACCAAAAACGGCTCGGCTTGAACCGGCACTGGGCAAGCAATTTTAACCGCATCAATGCTGGACTTGCCGCACACTCCGCAACTGCTCGTGGTATAAAAATGGCGTTCGAGCTTGGACAAGTCAAAGGCACAGTCATGGGTGAGCTCAATCGTGATTCGCTGCCCCAACAAGGCATCATCTTCAAGGTTTGTTTCCCGAGTAGACAGCACTTGATCAGCCGAGCGAATGATTCCCTCGCCAAATAAAAATCCCATGGCCAATTCCTTGTCGTGTCCTGGTGTACGCATGGTAATCGAAAGGGCCTGTTCGCCCCCATTGTGGCGTAAACGAATCTCCAAAGGCTCTTCAACCGCCAATAGATCAGGTCTATGCTCGACCGACCAGGAGTTGTCAGATTGAATGTGCACTTCAATGGCCTGCGGATGCGTCTGGTATTTGCTCATGATGGCTTTTGCTGTGGATGATCAACACTGGTTAGACCCATTTTTTCATCATAGGGTAAAACCAAGGCTTGGGATTCGATTAAAAAGGTGCGCAGCGATCGCCCACCTCGCTTAAAGTACAATAGTAAGGATTGCAAATCAGATGGAGCATACAAGGCCACCAAGGGTTCAAGCTGATTGCGCACCGGCAACTTGCTGTCAGCATTCGCGGGCGCAAAACAGACGGAGCGACCGCTGACTCGATAGGCAGATACCAATCGATTCAGGGCATACTCTTGCAAGTAGGGATAATCCACCCCCATCACCAACAAGGACTTATTGGGAGCCTCCAGGTGAACACTCAAAACCCCAGAAATGGGACCATTGCCGGCGAACACTTCAGAGTCTGACACTTTGGTTTCATGGGCATGAAGGCTAAATTCCTGAGACTCGGAAGCACTCACCCAGCAAGAAGAATTTGAACCTAGCGCCCTCTGCAATTGGTTCAAAGCATATCGATACTGGGGCATTCCATGGTAATCCAGCAAGGCCTTATCGGAACCCATGCGAGAACTCTGCCCACCCATCAATAGCAGACCCTCTATTTCTGATGTCTCTGAAAACCAAGGGCCCTGGTTTACGGTGCTATTTTCCAGATCAAAACGCCTGATAAAGTCTTCCAACAAATAATCTCGTACCACGAATAAAACCTTTCGACCCGATTGGGAGGACTGCTTCATGGCGGCGACAAATTGACTCAGACCAGGCTCCATCCCACTGTTCAACCGAAGTTCCAAGGGGCCAATTTCGTCGATGACAAGGGTCTTCAAATCCACATTCTCAGCCCACTTCTTCAGCTGGGCCTGAACCCAGTCAAATCCCGATTGTCGAAACCGAAATCGGCCTATCTCCAGCAAATCGCTAGAATCGATGAGTTCTGACTTTTTCCATTCAAAAGGAATATCCAAGCCCGTCTGGACATCTAGGAACACTCGGTTTTTTTGACCCTTCTCATCTCTGCGATCAGGGCTTAGGCATCCGCCGATAGAGCCTAAGGGCTGAGCACTG
>JBJOHK010000003.1:0-12709 GCA_046047755.1 Bacteroidota bacterium
GCTTTTTCCGGCCTTGTTAGAGAACCCCAAAGCTTCGGCTCGAGGCTTGGTTGAATCCTTGAACCTGGCCACCAATACGGATAGTTCTGAAATCGAAGGCATCGTACAGTCCGTTTTGGCGCAGTTTCCTGATAAAGTCCAGGCCTACCAAAGCGGCAAAACGGGACTCATGGGGTTGTTTGTCGGTGAAGTCATGAAGCGAAGCGGCGGTAAAGCCGATCCAAAAATCACCAATCAACTGCTTCAAAAGCATTTAAACTCTCCTTCTAGATGAATCGACTGCGGTTGATTTTGGTCGGCTTGTTAGTTTCTATGAACGCCCAAGCCCAAATTCGACCAACCTTGGATTCTTCGGCTCTGTATATCCAAACTGGCCACAAGGAATACCTTTCCCATTGTTGGCAACGCGTTTACGGCGAGTCCTTTCTTTGGGTGCAGTTCGCTCAGCAAGAACTTGTTGCTAACCCAAGTGCTACAGCGCTTCCCTTTGCCTACGCCCCTGAGAACAGCAGTCTTCCCTTATATTGGGCCACGTGGCCTCAAGAAAAACGGCTTCAAATAGAGGGACCATGGGTTTATTCCAATAGCCAAGAAACGAATCAAGCCGTTGCAACTTCATGGACGGGAACCACGCTTTCGGCTACTGATACCCGAGCCATTTTATCTCTTCGCTTAACCAACCATCCCGTTCGCGAACATCTACACCTTTGGATTAGTCAGCCCCAAACCAGTTTTCAAGTGGCTTTGGTGAGTGGACAAGACACCCAATGGATGAATCCAAGCATGAGCGAAAATGAGCCCATGCTCTGGTTGGAATTTCCTAGAGCCGTATCCCTGCACAACGCTCAATTGCTCTTTCGTGCTACCGAAAGTCAACAAACCCATTTTACTATACACTCTCTATTCACTTCATCTGAAACGAGCAACGACGGCTATTGGGTTTACGCCGGCCAACCCAATTTCAGCATGAAGAGCTTGGAAAAGCAGCTCAGACAAGGCATTCCCTCAAGCTGCCGATTGGTAGTGTTAGAATTAGGGGCACAGGAGCTTAGAGACTATTCTGGATCTCCAACGGCATTGAATCAATGGAAAGCGACTGCTCAGCGCCTGGTGGCAGAAATTCAGCGCCAAGTACCAGAGGCCGACATTGTTTTGGTTTCACCTATGGCACAACTCAGAGGAGGGCGGCCCAACCCCTTATCGCAGACATGGAGCTTTGCCTTGCGTGAATTGGCCGAAGAATTGGATTGCGGATACTTCGATTGGTTTCGCATTTCCGGAGGTATGTGGGCCATGCAAGATTGGATTGATGCGGGTTGGGCCCGATACGATGGCCAGTGGTTAAACCATGAAGGTCAAAAAATTTGGGAAAAGTGTTGGTGGTTGGCTTGGAATCAGAGCTTGTTAGCTACAGGTCCAGAACTTTGGGTTTCCGATAAGCCCGTTTATCAAGCCCCTCCTAGATCCATTGACACCCTAAACATGGAAGCGGAGACCCCTACTCTCGCACCGATTGCTCCTGCCGAACCCTTTCTCCCAAGTTTTCATACTGTTTCCCCGGGAGAAACTTTGTATTCAATCTCCAAACGATACAATTGCAGTGTGAGTCAATTGCAGGCCATCAATGGAATGGGCCAGAGCACACAGATTCGAATCGGTCAAAAATTGCGTGTTCCCCGCCCTTAGAGCTTCCCTGTAAGCCGATAAGCCGAATAACCGACTATTTCCCTCAACAGGGTCTCAAAATCTTCAAAGGCCCTACCCGATGGAATGACCCAAGCGCTAGGAGAATATTCTCGCGCCCGGTTACCCAGAAAGTGAACAGGATATGGCTGAATGGGAATGTTCAGCTTTTGAAAAATCGCCCTTGACCGGGGCATATGAAAAGCACTTGTCACCAATAAAACGGGTGATTCCACTCCCAAACTATCCAACATTCGCTTGGTTTCCACCCCGTTTTCAAAGGTGTTGCGAGAAGCAAAATCCATAATAATAAGGTTGGTGTCAATTCCTAATTTACCCAGTGAGGTGCGAGCATGACGGCTTTCGTAAAACGGCTTGTGAAGGATAGCCGCCGAACCTCCTGACAGAATCAAGTATTTTGCCCTCTTAGTAAGCATGATTTCCAATCCCGCCATGTAGCGTTCAGCCGCCTGGTTGAAATTGACCCTCTCGCGTCCAGAATCATAGCCGGAATACCCACCCAACACTACGGCTACGGGCACCTGCGCTTCCGGCCAATTGCGCGGTTCATCTTCCCACAACAAGGCCCATTCATTGACTAGAATGGAGTTTCCACAAACCAGAAAAATTCCCAGCGCCCAGATGATAAGTTTATTTTGTAGATGCCTGAACCGTGGAACAACAGCCAACAGCAACAGGGAACCAACCCAAAACAAGGGCTTGAGCCCAAAGGCCAATAATTTGCTGATGAAAAAAAACACAGCCCAAATATACGATGGCTAGGCAATGAGCATAAAAAAGCCCCGAATGGACGGGGCTTTCTTTGGGGGGTGAGACCTCTGGGACTCGAACCCAGGACCCCAACATTAAAAGTGTCGTGCTCTACCAACTGAGCTAAGATCTCATCCAGTTTTGCTGCGGTGCGAACACCTTTGCTAAACGGGACTGCAAAAATAGCAGGAAAGCAATAAAATTCAAATTTATTTAGACGGAATTTCTTTGCGATAGGTATGGTGCACTTTGGTTAATTCGGCACCCAATGACTGCAACATGCTCAACATCTTTGGGTTAAAATCTCCAATCCATGCTAATTCCATGCTTTTCAACTGTGGCATATGCTGAACAGCTTCGTAACAACGCATGATCATACCCGTCTCAATGCCTTTATTTTGGTATTCCGGAATGATTCCGAACACAATACCCTTGGCTTTATCTATACGACCTTTATTCATTAAAAACCGCAAGCCATTCCAGAGATTCATGTTTCCCTTAAAATTTTTAAACACTTGATTGACTTCAAGAATGGAAATAAAAAACCCAATGGGCCTATCACCCGCAAAGGCAAAAATGGCTAGTTTCTCGGGCATCGCAGGTTTTATAGACTTCAATCGTTTGTAAACATCAGCGGCCTGAATGGGCTTAAAATCCTCATGGTGTGCCCATCCCAGATTGTAAACCTCGGAAAAATAGCCGGCATAAGCCTCTAATTCGCTGTATTTGAAATACTCAAATCGATAGTCAGGATTGGACATGGCTCGAGAAGCAATGGCCGAAAAGCGATCAAAATTGAAGGTGGACTGAGTAATTTCATAGGTAGTCTGCTCAATTTCCAAGGCATAGCCTCTTTGATCAAACCAGGCTCGATAATACGGCGGGTTGTACGATTCTCTGTAGCTGGGATAGGTCTTGGATGAAATCAACAAGCCCCAGAAACTGTCACGGTCTCCAAAATTAATGGGCGCATCTATGGAATGAACTTCTTGTTCAGTCAACCATTGTTCGGCCTCATCAAATAAGGCCGCAGCCATATGGTCATCATTCAGGCATTCAAAAAATCCGATTCCGCCGCGGCGAACAGAATTCCCTTCAATGTCTTTCTTATCGCGGTAAAAGGCGGCTATTCGACCCACCGGCTGCTGGCTTGCATCGAACAACACCCATCGTTGACAGCGGCCTTCTTTGTGCGGCACAGGATTCTTCACGGCATCAAATACCTCTTCGACATCAGCACGCAGAGGATAAATAAACTGAGAATCATTCGCATATACGCGATTCAGCACCTCATGAAAGGCCGAAATCTCTGATTTGCTTTGAACCAATGTCAATTTCATTCCAACTGCAAAGTAAGGGCTTCGTCGCCTTTTTGATAGGGGGTATATCCGATAATCAATTGCAACATTTCATCAGTCGCCCTCATACTTGCCCCGCCGTATTCCAAGCGCTCTCCCACCGTTTGAGGTGGAGAGTGGGGATTGTTCGGGTTGCTAGCACGATTGTCATAGGTAGCCTCACAAATGATCCAGGACCCGCGCGGAATGCGAATCATATGGGTGAAGGTATAGGTGTATTGCCAGCGAAAATCCCAGCGCGGAATCGAAATCAAGTGCACGGTATCACCGCTGGGTTTGACCGCATAAGCCTTCAAACTCGCTCCCAACAAATGCATGTGAGGGTTGATTGTCAGCAAGGAGACATCGGCCCCAACTTGAAAGGCAGTGCGGTGCTGAGAAACTTTCCCGGCCGGAATGACCAATGGTGGCTCAATGGCACTAGACCCATTGGTTCCTAGCATAAACTCGGCTGTTTTTCTACGGGGTTCCTTGTCGGCGAACCAAATCCAAATTTGGCTGCGATCTTGGGTATCGCGATCACTGGGACCGTAGTGAACATCATTGCCTATTAAGGCAAATTGCCTCGAAAGCCGAAACCCTCCAATGCCATCTGGGAATAAGGTTCCTTCCATACCGGGCAGGTAATTCACAGCTGAATGAATACGCTCAGGGCGAGACCCATCAGCTTCCAATAAATCCAATTGGTCAAAATCTGCGTCGTATTCGCCTTGGGTAATTTCTTGGATTCCATTGGACCAGCTAGCTGCTTTGGCCTGCTTGTAATTCAATACATGACCATTGAAATGGTGCAAACTCTCCCTGACTCCGGGGTGAATCTCCATGGCCTTCACCCAAGTATCTTGATTGATTTTCCCAGGAATGCGCATCAAAAAAAACCTATCTCCGTCACCTGATCCAATGGAGACAGTGGGCAAGTTCAGTATCAAATCTGGCTTTGAACTTTTCAGGCCTTTGGGGCTGTTTGCCTGCAGCTTTCTTTCTGCTGAGCCCTTAGGCTTGCCTTGGTCTACCCAAGCTTTGATCAATTCCTTTTCTCGCTCGGTCAACAAACGTTCCCCAACAAAGTGTTGGTAATTTGGATCGGCTGGCCACGGAGGCATGATGCCTTTTTGGGTCACCTCCACAATGGTTTTTGCCTTTCTGCTCACGGCTTCATAGCTCGTCAAAACAAAAGGAGCTCCTCCATCGGTTTGGTGACAGGGCACGCACTTTTGTTCGATGATATCGGCTACATCGTTGTAGAACACCACCTCTCCAAGCGAATCGGTATCCTTATTAATAGAATGACACGAAACGCTTGCCAAGATCAACAAACAGAAAAATGGCCCATTCAAGGTTCTATATAGCATCCGTAAACTGTATGTTCTTCAAAGGTAGGTTTCTCGCCTTTTCTCAGCCGCGTCAAGAAATTTTGCACAAAAAGGCTATCAGGCTTGACTCTGGCGACCCCCGTGGCAGTCGCAGAATTATCAATCGGACCGCGGTATAACAATTGACCATTCATAGGGCTCCCCTTCCAGATTTGCACCATCGGATAATGGGTAAAACCCAAAATCCTCGCAGAATCTATGTTCCTTACGAGGTGTTGAGCCGAAGTCTTCATGGATGTGGAAAGCGGGCGATCGCTTTCCCCTATAAACAACCAAGTATCAAAAGAGTCAGAGGGCAGATTTTGGGTCAAATTAAGCCAGGCCCCACTGCTTCTCACCGACAAGGGACAATCTGATACAAATGTCAAAGCCACAGAATAGAGCTTGGGCAAATTAGGTGACTTAGGACTCTGGCAAGCCCCGAATGCACATACCAAGGCTAGAACAGCATTAGCTCTCATGGGCTAGCGTTTGACGGGCATATTCCCAAAGGGCCATTCCCCCACTTACGGCTACATTCAGAGAATGCTTGCTTCCAAATTGAGGAATTTCAATCGCTCCATCGCAAAGCGACAATGCCTCCTGTGAGACACCATCTATTTCATGCCCCAAGACAAAGGCGGTGGGATGATCGGTCAATTGAGACTCGTGTAGCGATACACTGCCATGCGTTTGCTCTAGGGCCCATACCCGAAAGCCCTTATCCTTCAGCTCATGAATGGCCTGCACGGTTTGGCTTCGATACTCCCATCTGACTGACTTCTCTGCTCCAATAGCCGTTTTGGTAATGTCCCTATGCGGAGGAGTACCGGTAATGCCACACAAGTAGACGCATTCAGCCAAAAAGGCATCTGCACTGCGCAGGAGGGACCCTACATTGCTCAGGCTTCGAACATTGTCCAAAACGAGTACCAAAGGCCATTTGGTGGCTTTCTGAAATTCTTCGGCACTGAGCCTACCGAGTTCTTGCATGCTGCGTTTTTGCACACCCAAATATACCCACCTTTCGGGGGGATAATTGTGGACTACTTGCCAATTTAGCCTCCTATTTTTGTTCTCTATGGCTGGAAAAGAAACTCCCTTGATGAAACAATACCACAGCATCAAAGCCCAATATCCGGGTGCGATTCTGTTGTTTCGAGTGGGAGATTTTTACGAAACATTCGACGAAGATGCGGTAAAAGCGAGCAAGGTTTTGGGCATTGTTTTGACCAAGCGCTCAAATGGCGCAGCCTCTGAAATGAACCTAGCCGGCTTCCCCCATCACTCTTTGGATACCTACCTACCCAAATTGGTAAAGGCCGGATACCGAGTGGCCATATGCGATCAATTGGAAGATCCCAAAAAAACCAAAACCATTGTCAAGCGCGGTGTGACCGAATTGGTTACTCCTGGTGTCACCTACAACGATAAAGTTTTAGAGCAGCAAGAGAGCAATTACCTAGCGGCGCTGAGCAAAGATGGCCCTCGAATTGGGCTGTCGTTGCTCGATATCTCAACCGGAGAATTCTATGCCGCCGAAGGAAGCTGGGTATTCATCAAGAAGCTCATCAGCGGTTTTCGACCGGCTGAGCTGCTGTTCCCTAAAAACGAGGCGCAAGGTTTCATCGAAGAACTGGGAACCCCACGCTCCTATCAGGTTTTGGACCCTTGGGTCACACAAGGAGACTATGCCTATGAACGGGTTCTTCGTCAATTGCAAGTTTCCAATTTGAAGGGCTTTGGTTTAGACGGAATGAGCCAAGCGGCCACTGCCGCCGGATGCATTTTGCACTATTTGGAGATGACACACCACCACCACACTAGCCACATCAACCGATTGGCTCGTTTGGAGGAAGATCGATACGTTTGGCTGGATGCCTTTACCATTCGCAATTTGGAATTGCTGCATTCTGTTTATCCTGGAGGGACCGGACTGCTGGATTCCATAGACCACAGCAAGACTCCCATGGGTAGTCGATTGCTGCGCAAATGGCTGGTATTGCCTTTGAGGGATCAACAGCAAATTCAGCAGCGATTGGACGCCGTTGAAGACCTGCAAAAGCAGGCCCAATTGGGTGAATGGAGATCCTTGTTTGAAGGGCTCGGAGATATGGAGAGATTAGCCTCAAAGATTGCTTTGAGACGAATCAACCCTAAAGAACTCTTGCACCTAAGTTTGGCCTTAAAAAAGGTGGAGCAATTGAGCGAACATTGGAATCAGAGTTCGGGCCGAAGACTAAAAGAAGCGGCTGGGGCATTCCCTAATAGCCAGAATCTACAATCGCTCATTGATGCCCAGATTTCAGAAGAAGCCCCTGCTGTGTTTAGCAAAGGCCATGTTTTTCAATCAGAATGCCACCCTGAATTGAACGAGCTGCGCGATTTGGCTACTCATGGAAAGGAACGTTTGGTCGATATACAAAAAAGAGAATCAGAAGCCACTGGCATTCCGTCTTTGAAGATTGGCTTCAACAATGTATTCGGTTATTATCTCGAGGTCACCCATGCCCACAAGGACAAGGTACCCGAAACCTGGATTCGAAAACAAACCCTTACCAATGCCGAACGTTACATTACACCAGAACTCAAAGAGTACGAGGAGAAAATTCTTTCCGCGCAAGATCGAATATCGGCCCTGGAATCAGAATTGTGGGAACTATTGCTCAACGACTTACTCGCTCATGTAGAACCCATACGCGTACTGGCTCAACAGTTGGCGGAATGGGACTGCTTGATGGGATTTGCCCATTTGGCCATTACACGGCAGTATTGCAAACCTGAAATTCACGACGGGCTGGACATCGAACTAATTGAGTCTCGGCACCCAGTCATAGAACAGCAGTTGAAAGCCGACCAACACTATGTACCTAATAATTTGGCCATGGGTCCAAGCCACCGCCAAATCATGATTTTGACTGGACCCAATATGAGCGGCAAATCGGCGATACTTCGTCAAACCGCTCTATGTGTGGTATTGGCTCAAATGGGCTCTTTTGTACCTTGTCGATCAGCCAAAATTGGGCTCGTAGACAAAATCTACACCCGTGTTGGAGCAAGCGACAACCTCTCTTTGGGGGAATCTACATTTATGGTAGAAATGAGCGAAACCGCTTCCATTCTAAATAACCTATCGGAACGGTCGCTGGTGCTTTTGGACGAAATTGGGCGTGGAACGAGTACCTATGATGGCGTTTCGCTGGCGTGGGCCATTGCTGAATATTTGCAAAGCCATCCCAGCAAGCCCAAAACACTGTTTGCCACGCATTACCATGAGCTCAACGAGTTGGAAGCCAAACTCGAGGGCGTGCAAAACTTCCACATTGAAGTGCTCGAAAAAGGCCAACAAATTATATTCTTAAGAACCTTAAAACCCGGCGGCAGCGAACATAGTTTCGGTATTCACGTAGCCCAATTGGCAGGCATACCCAACCAAGTGCTCATTCGGGCTTCTGAACTGCTGGCTGAATTAGAACAAACTCGTTCTGCTGTTGACCGTCGCAAAACAATGGCCAAAACGGATTCCAAATCGGTCTACCAGTTGAACATGTTCCAAGCCCCCGACCCTAGAATGGAGCAGTTAAAAAAAGAATTGCAAAGTTTGGACATCAATGAACTTAGCCCAATTGAGGCTTTGCTCAAGCTGCAGGCCATCAAGAAAATCAGCGACGAAGCCATTTAAAACTCGTATTGAAGACCCAAGGCAGGAAGAATGGGCAATTGGTCCACCCTCTCCTGTTTGATGCGATCGTAGTAGAAGATGTTGTCGCGATTGTAGGCGTTGGTCAATGAGAAATTGGCTGTTAGTTTTTGCCCATCTTCCAATTTCCAGCTGTGCTTGGCTGAAAAATCCAGGCGATGGTAATAGGGCAAACGACCTTGGTTCAACGATGCATAAACGACACCCAATTCGCCATTGGAATGGACATAGTCAGAGCCAATACCATTTCCGAAGTCATACTTTTCGTAATAGCCTTGGGTTTGGGTAAAAGGAAAACCACTACCAAAATTCCAACGCACAGACAAATCAACCGGAGTTCGCTTGCCTAGCGTATAGGAAACCATGGCGTTGGCATTGTGTCGTCGATCAAAAATGGGCTGATACACAATATAACCATCGTTGCGGTTCACCCATGTCAAGGAATATACTAACCAGATATACAGGCGCTTATCTTCGAACTTATAGGAAATATCTCCCCCATAAGCCTCTCCCTTTTCGATGATGAAATCTTGGCGCAATCGGGCATCTTTGTCTTGGTTGCTGGCATCATCTTCAAACAACTTAGAGCGGTTGATGTTGGTGATTTGGCTAAAGTCCTTGTAGAAACCTTCTAGGTTAATGCTGCTTTTTTTGGTCAAGCGATAATCCATACCCGCTACCAAATGACCGGCTTTTTGCAATCGATGGGTAACGGGTTCTCCCATGAAGGTTTTGGGTAGGTTGTCAGGTCCTGACAAGAAACCATAAAACAGATTCACTACGTCTCGATCAGAAATGGCCGACAATAAATTTTGAGAATACAATCCGGCGGCAAACTTCAAACCAAAACCCTTAAACGGCATGTAACGCAATTGCAGGCGAGGTTCTAGGCTTCCATTCGAAAGCGAGGCGTAATACTGCCAGCGCAATCCCATATCAGCCAGGAGCTTTTTGCGAACCACTTTGTAATTGCCAAACAGATTGATTTCAGTGGTACTTTCTTGTTGTTCAATTCTGCGATTGTTGGCATTATACAACTGAAAATTGGTTTGAAACCCGTTCATTTCCAGACCCCATTTGAATTCGTCTTTCTTGAAATTGTACAAGAAATTCATACCCATATTGAAGCCACCTATTGAACTCTCTCGGGGTCTGGCATCGCTTTCCATTTGTTGGATGCGGTAATTGGAATACAAGAAGAAGCCATCTACCCGAGTCTTGGCCTGTTCAGGAACGACCATGAACTTACCACCAAAACCATTGCTAGCCCAACTGTAGTGCGTGGAGCCCGGAAAATTCACATCATCGCTGAAGTGAAACCCATAAAGACGGGTGTATCCGCCGTTGGCAGAGTTGGCATTGATCTTCACAAACAAATCTCCAAAATTGTAGGGCAAACGATCGGGATTGGCGTACCCATAGAACAGCTTGGACGACTGCTTTAGATAAGAATTGCGGTAACTGACGGCAAAAGAGCTATTGCCGCTGTAGCGCTGAAATTTTTTCAAGGGCCCCTCCAACATCACTTTGCTCGTAAAGGTGTTGATCGAGGTTTTCCCTTTGATTTGGTTGCGATCACCGTCACGGGATTTGATATCCACTACAGCCGAGATTCGCCCTCCGTATTCGGCACCAAAACCCGCTGAATACACATCAGCGCTTTTGATCAAGTCGGTATCAAAGACCGAAAACAAACCAATGCTGTGAAAGGGATTGTAAATGGTCATGCCGTCGAACAATACCTTGTTCATTACCGGCGAACCGCCCCGAATGTACAATTGGCCTCCCTGATCTCCACTGAATACGACGCCTGGCAATACCTGGAGGTACTGAACGATGTCGGGTTCTCCGCCGACCGAAGGGAGGCGGCCAATGGCTTTGGGGTCAATATTGGTGGCTCCCACTAGGGTTTGCTTGCGATTGGCCCGAGCGATGATTTCTACTTCTTCTATCTGACGCCCCCCATGCAAATAGATATCCTGCTTGGTATTGGAAGCAGGCCTTACAACAATATCAAAATAGGCGGTATCGAATCCGGCAGCCGTCGCAACCAATGTATACTCACCGGCTGGGACGCCTGTTAAGGCGTAAAAACCATCTCCATCGGCTAAAATGCTGCGACCTCGAACACTAGGAGCACGGTTGATTTCAGGAATCCATACGACGGCACCCGCCAAGCGATCGCCATTGTCGGCATTGTAAACAAAACCGCGTACATCGCCTTTGTCTGATTGGGCAAACAAGCTTCCGCAAGAAGCTAAGCTGAACAAAATCCAAGTTAATTTTCGAAACAAGGCCCAAAAATACACCCAAAATGATGCTGTTCTGCTTCCAGACCAAACAAATACAAAGCCTTGACCTAACTTTGCCCCCTCATGGTTTTCCGTTTTAAAATTTGGTTTGAAAACGACGACGAGATTGTTCGCTGGATTGATATCAAACCCGCCTCGAGTTTTCTAGATTTTCACCACGCCATTCAAGATGCTATTGGCTTTGATAAAAAGGAGTTGGCTTCTTTTTATATCAGTGACATCCAGTGGAAGAAACACATGGAAATCACCTTGGAGAACATGATGGACGACGAAGACATGAGCAGCGACACTGCCTTGCCATGTCCCGTGATGAAAGATACCAAATTGAGAGATTGGATCAACGACCCGCATCAACGATTCATTTACATCAGTGATTATGTCGCTCAATGGACTTTGTTGATCGAATTGCAAAGCATTCAAGACCCTAGAAAGGACGCTACTTATCCGCTGTTGGTAAAAAGCGAAGGCAAAGCCCCTCGCCAGCGAGAAGACAGCAAATTCAAAATGTTGGATGACAACGAATTTGACGCCCTTGCTGCCAAAATATTAGCCGCCAAAGGCATCAAAGATGAACTCCTTATGGAGGCCGAAGAATTGCTCGATGACGATGACGATCAAGACGACGAGGACAGCCATGATTTCTACGGCGACAGCACCGAAGAATTCGGAATGGATGGATTCAGCGAAGTAAACGATTGATCGCATGAGCCAGGCTCCCCGTATTGCGATAATTGGTGGGCCAACCGCTTCGGGCAAAACGGCTTTATCAATAGCACTTGCCCAGAAATGGGGATGCCACATAGTCAATGCCGACAGCCGCCAAGTCTATACCGAACTACACATTGGAGTAGCCAAGCCTACGAAAGAGGAATTAGCCTCTGCTCCCCACCGCCTTTTTGGCCATGTATCCATTCAGGAAGATTACAACGCTGAACGCTATGCAAAAGAAGCGGCCCGAGCCGTACGCGAAAGCATTTCTCAAACAGGTGCTGTGGTTTTATGCGGAGGCACAGGCTTATACATTCGGGCCCTAATGGAGGGCATGAACGAATTGCCACAGCCCTCTGAAGCCGTTCAAAAGCAAGTCCAATATTGTTTTGACCAACACGGCATTGTCGGATTGAGAAAGGCCATTATGGCGGCAGACCCATTGGCCCATGAGCGTCTTGACATGTTCAATCCTCAACGCATGCAAAGAGCCTTGGAACTGCTATGGGAAAGTGGTCAGAGTTTGAATGAACTTTACCAATACAAGGCGGAATCTCCATTGGCTGACCTACTTACACATGCTCAGGTTGATTATTTGGCTTTGGCCTGGGATCGTGAAACCCTGTACAACAGAATTCACGATCGCTGCGATTATATGATGGAGGCTGGACTTCTAGAAGAAGTTACGTCCCTTATGCCCTACCAGCATCTCAATGCCCTACAAACGGTTGGCTACACCGAGTGGTTTGACTACCGAAATCGCTTGATGAATTACCGCGAGGCCCTGGACAAAATGAAACAGAACACCCGACGCTACGCCAAGCG
>JBJOHK010000004.1:0-4302 GCA_046047755.1 Bacteroidota bacterium
CTCCGAAAATGTTGATCAAAATGGCTTTCACATTGGGGTCGCTCATGATGATGCGGAATCCCGCTTCTACCGTTTCGGCATTGGCTGTTCCTCCAACGTCCAAGAAGTTAGCAGGCTCACCACCTGAAAGCTTGATGATATCCATAGTGGCCATAGCCAATCCAGCCCCGTTTACCATGCAGCCTACGTTTCCGTCAAGCTTCACATAGTTTAGGTTGTAGTTTCCGGCTTCAACCTCAGTGGGATCTTCTTCGCTCAAATCACGCAAGGCGGCGAAATCTTTATGGCGAAATAGCGCGTTGTCATCCAAACTGACCTTGGCGTCAACGGCAATGATCTTATCGTCACTGGTTTTCAACACTGGGTTGATTTCAAACATGGCTGAATCAGTGGCGTCATAGGCTTTGTACAAAGCCGATACGAATTTGACCATTTCTTTGAAGGCGGTACCTTCTAGGCCCAAGTTGAACGCAATTTTTCTAGCCTGGAATCCTTGAAGACCAACAGCGGGGTTGATCCATTCTTTGTGGATTTTCTCAGGGCTATGTTCGGCTACTTCTTCGATGTCCATTCCACCTTCTGTGGTGTAGATGATGACATTTTGCTTGGTAGCGCGATCTAGCAATACGCTCATGTAGTATTCTTTGGGCTCATTAGGACCTGGGTAGAATACATCTTGGGCCACCAAAACTTTGCTGACCAACTTGCCGCTGGGGCCTGTTTGAATGGTCACTAAGGTGCCCCCCAAAAGATTGGCCGCGATTTCAGCTGCTTGTTCAGGGTTTTTGGCTACTTGAACACCGCGCTGTTCGCTGCCCATTACCTTTCCTTTTCCTCGACCACCGGCGTGGATCTGGGCTTTGACGACACACCAGGAGCTGTCGTATTCGGTCTTAACTCGTTCGGCGGCAGCTTTGGCTTCTTCGGCGGTTTCGGCAACGAATCCGTTCTGGACGGCTACACCGAAACTCTTTAAAATCTCTTTGGCTTGGTACTCGTGAATGTTCATGAGGGGTTCGCTAGAATGCGGGGCAAAATTAATTAACTTTGGTCCGTACGCCAAGCATTGTGATTGATTGTCGCGAAATACAGAAAAGTTATGGCTCGGTTGAGGTTCTCAAGGGCCTTGATTTGAGCATAGCAGAAGGAGAGTTAGTCGCCATAACCGGCCAGAGTGGTGCGGGTAAAAGTACCTTGCTGCACATTTTGGGGGGCTTGGATGTGCCTGATTCCGGATCGGTTAGCATTGCGGGTAAGAATTTGTCGGGCTTGAATGAAAAGCAGAGAGCCAATTTCCGAAACCGCGATTTGGGATTTGTCTTTCAGTTTCATCAACTTTTGCCTGAATTTACAGCCCTTGAAAATGCCTGCATCCCGGCATTGATAGGCGGGGCATCTTGGAAAGAGGCCAAAGCCCAAGCTCGTCATTGGTTGGAGTATTTGGGCCTTGCTGACCGTTTGGATCATAAGCCTTTGGCCTTGTCGGGAGGGGAGCAGCAGCGGGTTTCCATTGCCCGTGCTTTGGTGAATAAACCAGCCGTCATTTTTGCGGATGAGCCCAGCGGTAACCTTGATTCGGAAAATGCGGCCAAGGTTCACGAGGCCTTTCAAAATTTGAAACGAGATTTCAAACAAACCTTTGTAGTGGTAACCCACAACCAAGCCTGGGCCGAGGTCTGCGACCGGGAAATTCGGCTGCACGACGGTCGGGTTTTATCCTAACGACCATGGCCGATTCAGGATCTCAACATCTTCAAACGGCCTTGGTTTTGCTCCAAAAGCATTGGGGATATAGCCAATTTCGCCCGGACCAAGTGCCGGTGATTGAAGCCATTTCCCATCGGCGAGATACCTTGGCCTTGTTGCCTACCGGTGGTGGAAAGAGCATCTGTTTTCAAATACCCGGACTGCTGCTTGGGGGATTGACACTTGTGGTTTCTCCCTTGATTGCCCTGATGAAAGATCAGGTGGAACAGCTCAAACGGCGAGACATTTCCGCTCTGTTTTTGCATGCCGGAATGTCCTGGCAGCAGCAGCGTTTGGAGATGGAAAACGCCCTAAAGGGTCATTATCGATTCCTGTATGTTGCCCCCGAACGCTTGGCTTCGGCTTCATTTAGGGAGTATTTACCCAATCTAAATTTGTCCCTTTTGGTGGTAGATGAGGCCCATTGTTTGTCGATGTGGGGCCGTGATTTTCGTCCTTCCTATTGCCGAATTCACGAATTGCGCAGCGAATTGGGGCTCAAAGTGCCCGTTGCCGCCTTTACCGCCTCCGCTCCTGAATGGATTCAAAACGATATCATCTCCGGATTAGCGCTAGACTCACCAGTAGTAGTAAACGGCAATTTCTTTCGTCCCAATTTGCGCTTCAAAGCCTTGGAAACGGAAAATCGATGGGATCAGCTGCTGTCGGAATTGAGGGAATTGGGTTATCCGCAGAGACAAGAAACGGCCATAGTTTTTGCTAGCAGTCGAAAAGAAGTTCAAGAAGCGGCCTTGTTTCTAAGAGAAAAGGGGTACCCCGCAGAATTTTACCACGCCGGATTGACTCATGCTCAGCGGTCAGAACGGCAGCGATTGTTCATGAAAGGCTCGGTGCCCATTATGGTCTGTACGAATGCCTTTGGTATGGGGGTAGACAAGCCCAATGTTCGCTTGGTGTTTCATCTTTCGCCACCGTCAAGTCCTGAAGATTATTACCAAGAAGCGGGTCGGGCCGGACGCGATGGTCAAGCAGCCGTTTGCGCCATGGTGTTCTCGGCCAGTGATTTTGACTATCGCTCCCAATTGTTGCATCGTCAATTCCCGGAAATTAAAGAACTCAGAAGGCTCTACAATGCGGTTTTGAATTCGGCCGGAATTATGCCCGGTTCAGGCCTTGATTCCCAGATTCCATTGAATCTAGAGGCTCTGTGTCAACGCTACAAATTGCCGGCATATGAATCTCATTTTGGCATCAAGGCCCTGGAAAGTTTGGGCGTTTGGAGTCTAATGGAATCAGGGGTTTGGGGATCTCGATTGTCGATGAAATACAAGGCCGATGAGGTTTACGAGTTCAAGGTTACTCACGCCGAATACGAAAATACCCTAGATGCGTTGATGAGAAATTTGCCTGGACTTTTTCACGGGGAGCAAGTTGTGTCCGAATCAAATTTGTGCAAACGGGCCGCCTGTTCTGAATCGGAGTTTCGAAATCAATTGATGGCCTTGCATAACATTGGAGTGATTGAGTACCATCCTTCGCAGGGTGAGCAGCATTTGTGGCTATTGGAAGAGCGGCATAGCCATCCTGATTGGGATGTGAAACCTCTGGAAGAGCTTAAAAAACGCCGATTGCTTGCCTTGAAGGAAATGCATCGATATGGAGATTGGGGCTCTTGCCGGGCTCAATATTGGAACGACTATTTTCAGTCGAATTCGCCCTCTTTTTTGGCCTGTGGTGTTTGTGATAATTGCCTACAAAGCGGGGCTGTTGATGCCTGGTCTGAATTCTGCCAATGGGTCAATGGCGGTGGATTATCCCGCCTGGAACTCTTGCGGAAAATGCCCAAAACCGATCCTGGGCTTTTGGAAGCCTGGATGAAAATAGGCATGGAAGAGGGTTGGCTTATGGAAACCCGAGAAGAGGGACTATTTTTGGTGCAGGGCCGCAAAGCCCCTGAACAAGCCCCACAGTGAAGCCTCGTATTCTGGTATTGCTCTCCAATGATTTGGTCTATGACCAGCGCATGAGCCGCATGGCTCAGGCATGGACGGAGCAGGGTTATGCGGTTACGCTTTTGGGTCGCCGTCTGCCTCATTCGGCCCCCTTGGGCGATAAGCCGTATCGGCAGATTCGCATGCGACTTCTGTTTGAATCGGGTAAATTGTTTTACGCAGAGCTCAATGTTCGATTGTTCCTGAAAGGGCTGCTGGTTTCTTATGATGCCCTTTGCGGAGTTGATTTGGATACCGCGCCCGCGGCCATGGCCCTGAAGCGACTCAAAAGAAAACCTTACGTGTACGATGCCCATGAGTTGTTTCCGCATGTGCCAGAAGTAAGCCGAAGACCTCGCATACAAGCCATTTGGCAGGCGGTTCAAGACCGAGTCATGAAGCGCTGTGATGCAGTATATACGGTAGGTTCAGCCATTGCCGAATATTTCGAGAAAGCCTATAAGCGTCAGGTTGGAGTGGTTCGAAACGCCCCTATTCGGGTAGGTGAACCCAGTTACGAGCCCGATAAGGAGCGCTTTGTTTTGTACCAAGGTGCCTTGAATGAAGGAAGAGGGTTGGAGCCCTTGCTGGAGGCCGTTCAGCA
>JBJOHK010000005.1:0-5528 GCA_046047755.1 Bacteroidota bacterium
ACCATCAACAGTCACAAGAAATAGAAGCTGATTTGGTCGTGAGCAATGCCGATGTTTTTCAGACCTATCGCAAGTTGCTGCCCGGCGTTCCAGCTCCGACCAAAATTCTGAACCAAGAAAAATCCAGCTCTGCAGTAGTTTTTTATTGGGGCATGCGCCAATCATTCCCAGATCTCAAGCTGCACAACATCTTTTTTGCTGCTGATTACCAAGCTGAATTCAAAGCCATTTTTGAAACCAAAGAACTGCATCCAGACCCCACGGTATACATCAACATCAGCTCCAAATGCGAACCCGCTGATGCACCCCAAGGTGGCGAAAATTGGTTTGTCATGATCAATGTTCCCGCTGCTGACAAAAGCCCCATTCCCAACCTTGTTGAGAAGGCCAGAAGCCTTATTTTGAACAAACTCAGCCACATGATGGGTGTAGACTTGGCTCCACTCATCGAAGAAGAAAGTTACTTAGACCCTGCGCGTATCGAAGCCCGCACTTCCTCCCATGGAGGAGCCCTTTATGGCAATGCCAGCAACAATCGTTTTGCTGCCTTCTTGCGACACAAAAACTTCCATTCTGACATCAAAGGTTTGTATTTCTGCGGCGGAAGCGCCCATCCGGGCGGCGGCATTCCCCTTTGTTTGAAAAGCGCAAAAATCGCCTACGAAGTTGCCGCAAGTCGGCATTGATCACTTCCCGATACAGAAACTCGAAAAAATCGAGCCCAAGACCTCATCGGCGTCAATTTCGCCGGTGATGCGCCCCAATTGAGCGATGCCTTGGCGCAGGTGAAAGGCTAACAAATCGCCGCTCAAACCGGCACCCATTCCCGCGAGCAAATCATCCAATTCTTTGCGGCAGCGTTCCAAAGCATCGGCATGGCGCGCATTGGTCACTATGGTCTGGTCAGAATAGGGCTGAATCTGGGCAGAGAATCTACGAGTCAACTCCAAACGCAATCGGCTCAAGGATTCGGGATCTTTCAAATTGACCGATAGCAGAGGCTCTAATCCTTTTTCAGTTACCCACTGCTCGAGTTCGCCAAGTTCGGGCTGCAAATCCAATTTGGTGGCCAGCACCCAGGTGGTCTGGCTGCGTTCAGTCAAGGCCGCCCAATCCTTGTCCAAATCAGCAGGATTCCAGGTACTGGCATCGACTAGAAACAAAGTCGCCCCGCTGCTCGAAACGTGCGACCAGGTGCGCTCAATGCCCAAACGCTCAATGGCATCGCTGGCCTCTCGAATACCAGCCGTATCAATCAAGCGAACCCGAAAACCATCCAAAAACAATTGATCTTCCAAGGCATCGCGGGTGGTACCGGCAATGTCAGACACTATGGCTTTCTCCTCGCGTAGCAAGGCATTGAACAAGGTGCTTTTACCCGCGTTAGGCCTACCCGCAAGAACCAAAGCAAACCCCTTTTTTAAGGCATTTCCCAAGGCGAACGACTCTTCCAAATCCCACAATCGGCTGCGCAAATCGCTCACCAGTTGCCTGAGCTCATCGCGAGAGGCAAACTCGACATCTTCTTCTCCAAAATCCAGCTCCAATTCGATCAACGAAACAAAGTGCAGCAGTCGAGCCCTCAGTTGGGCTATGTCTTGAGAGAACCCACCCCGCAATTGATGCAAAGCTTGGTTATGGGCTGCCGCATGCTCTGAAGCGATGACATCGGCCACCGCCTCGGCTTGGGCCAAGTCTAATTTCCCATTTAAAAATGCACGCTGGGTAAACTCACCGGGCTCAGCCATTCGGGCACCCAATTCCAAGTAGGCCCGCAAAACTTGCTGAACAATGAACTCACTCCCATGCAGCGACAACTCCACAGTAGGTTCACCGGTGTAGCTTTTGCGTCCATGAAAGATGGCCACCAAGGCCTCATCGAGCAGGGTCTCTCCTTGATACAATTTGCGCAAATGCAAGGTGTGGCTAGGGGCATCAGAAACGGGCTTCTTCAATAGAGTGTCGGTCCATTCCATGGCTCTAGGGCCACTGATACGCACAACGGCCACGGCTCCCATACCGGCAGCTGTAGCCCGGGCTACGATGGTATCTTGAAAGGATGAGGCCATGGTCGCAAAGATACGAGGCTCAGCCCTACCCAAGAAAAAGCTTAACGAGCTTCTTCGTAGCTGTATCCCGTTGATAAACCCGCCGCTGCAGGCAGCTTAGTCCACTCGGGACAAGCCATGAACAAATTCCAAAGCAAGGCGCTGCGGTAGTTCTCCATCATAACCACAATGGGGCCCTGATCGATGGCTAGGTAACGAGGCAACATCCAATTTTCGGATTCAGAAAAAGCGTCGTAAAACCCATAGGGGCCTAGCAACTCAGGCTTGTTCCTGTACCAATTCATCAGAGCTGCCTTCGACTGCTCAGGGCTGTAAGGAAAGGATGACAAGGCTGCCGTTGGACTAATAACTCCCAAATCTCGTCCTGCAGCCGGAGCATGCCCAGCATAGCCTTTGATGGAATACGAGGAGGTCAATCCCCAGGAGCTGTCGCTGTATCCGGCCCAGCGACCCGATTGATGGCGGCACCAATCCCAATTGATCAAGGCCATGTTCGTGGCTTCTACTCCATAGTGACCACAGGCATCTATCAATCCTCTGGGGTCCATACCCAAGTAACTGTAATGCGCCCAAAACAAGGGACCGCCCAACGGCACATCCCCTTGGTGATCGAATTGAAGACCATACGATTGACTCAACCCTTGTTCTGCCCCTACTGCATGCAGCGATTTCATCTCACCGCGTCGATTCCACCCGTTGGTGTACACAGAAGCTGATATGGGGTGCGTGGGAGACAGCAGACCCAGCACATACATGATGTGGCATTCGTTGAAACCTCGAACCGGGAAATTCATTTCCCAACCGTAGTTGGGACTCCAATGCCAGTATAGGGAATCGCCCCCGCGGGTGTACCAATCAAACTCAACGCCGCGCCACAAGGCATCGATGCGCTGAGCCAGCTTGCGTTCTTTGCGGTTTCCGTCGGCATAGGCCTGACGCACGGATAGCAATCCTTGCAGCAAAAAGGACGTCTCGACCAAATCGCCACCGTCATCTTTGATCCAGAAGGGCTTCACACGACCTGTTTCACCGTATATCCAATGAGGCCAGGCCCCATGAAAACGGTCGGCCTTTTCTAAAAACCGCACGATTCGACAAAAGCGTTCAAAGGCTTGTTCTCGGGTAACATAACCGCGATGCACGCCCGCCAGTATGGCCATCAAACCAAAGCCCGTACCCCCTGTAGTGACCACTGTTTGGTCTTGCTCAGGGTAAATTCCATCAACATGAACACGTTCACAGGCCATGCCACTATTGGGCTCAGCGGCTGTCCAAAAATACTCAAAGGTGCGGCGCATGACCGTATCATAAGCCGCTTGTTCCTCCAAATTCCAGCTATTTACAGGATCAATTTGATATTGAGCACGAGTGATGAAGGGGGCGGTTAAAACAGCCAACAGAATCCATATTCTCATTTTGGTAAAACTACGACTCGGCCAAGAGAGCCCCAAAAAATGACTTAATTTCGGTGGGTGAAGAAAATTGCTTTTCTCCTAGCGCTTTGCTTTCCCTTGTTGAGCCAAGCCCAACTTTCACAAGTCTACCAAGAAGATAGCTTTCACTGCGAAGGCCGCTACTTGCCCTATCGAGTTAGCCCTGTCCCATTCCCTCATGCCCCGCTGCTTTTGTTTCTGCACGGATCGGGAGAACGAGGGTCTGACAACACAAAGCAACTGGTACACGGGGCTTCGCCCTTAGCGACTTTGGCCGATTCCTTCTGCATCATCATACCCCAGTGCCCAGAAGATGACTATTGGAGTTCGGTGGTCAAAAGCACTGACGAACAAGGTAAGAGACATTTTTCATTCGAATCAGAGCTTGAGCCTACCTGGGCCATGCGCGCCTTGACAGGACTGCTAGACTCCTTAATGGAAGCCAATGATTTCGACGCACACGCTTCGGTTGTCGGCGGATTGAGCATGGGCGGAATGGGAACTTTTGAGCTCGTTTCACGCAGGCCTCAGTACTTCCATAAAGCCTTTCCCATATGCGGGGGCGGAGACCCAGACATGGCTCCTCTAGCTTATCAAACCGAATGGTGGATCTTTCACGGCCTTAAAGATGACATCGTAGACCCAGAATTTTCCAAGGCCATGCACCAAGCCTTCTTGGAAAATGGCGTTCAAAGTACCTTAACACTTTACCCTGACGCCAATCACAATTCTTGGGATTCTTGCTTTGCCGAACCCACTCTTTACTCATGGATTCTAAACTAATTTTTACTGCATGTTTTGCGCTTGGCAGCCTCAACAGCCATGCCCAATCGCTCCAGCAAGGGAACTTCCAGACTGACATTCGGCTTGTCAATGACCACACGTTGAGATTCGAAGTGCGACCGGTAGAATATGATAATCTGGAGCACTTTAGTTACCATCAACCTTCAGGCGCCCCTATGGTTTGGAACCAAGTTGAACAAAACGACAGCTTGATTGTCTGGAGCAACCGAGTAATGAGGCTGGTGTACCACAAAATCGCCCAAAGCGTTTGCGTAGAGCAACCCAACGGCACACGTATTTGGTCAGACCACCCTGATTTCCCGTACCGCTCCCAGAACGGATTTACGACCCACTACTCCCAGCTGCAAGAGGGCGAACGATTCATCGGCTTGGGCGAAAAGACAGGCAACCTAGACCGCAGAGGTACAGGCTATACCCTTTGGAACTCCGATTATTTCGGCTACACAACCGACCAAGATCCCTTATACGTAAGCATACCCTTTTACATGGGCCATAGCCACGATCAATGGTACGGTCTTTACGTCGATCATGCCAGCAAAAGCGAATTCAATTTCGGGGCCGGCAATACGGAATTCTCTTCGTTCGGTGTCAACGAAGACCACCTGGTATTCTATCTGTTCGTAGGCGAACCAAAGACTATACTTCTACGCTACACCGAACTAACGGGCCGACAGGCTATGCCACCCCATTGGGCCTTGGGCTTTCACCAATCGCGATGGGGCTATTCCAGCGACCAGGAAATGGTATCGTTGGCGGCCAAATTCCGAGAGCGCGATTTACCCATTGACGCCCTTCATTTTGACATCCACTACATGCAGGATTACAAGGTATTCACCTTCAACCAGCAGCATTTCTCCCATCCACAAGCTACCGTAAACCAGTTGCAAAGCATGGGCGTGGAACCCGTTGTCATTATCGACCCAGGAGTCAAGGTTGAACCTGGATACAAGGCCTATGAAGCGGGTATAAGCGAAGATATTTTTGTCAAATTTCCCAATGGCCAAGCCTGGACTGCAGGTGTTTGGCCAGGCAATTGCCATTTCCCAGATTTCACTAACCCTAAGGGCCGCGATTATTGGCGTGAGCAAATGAAGGCCTATACCCAACTGAACATTCGCGGCTATTGGAACGACATGAACGAACCCGCCGCTTGGGGACGAGAGATTCCCCGTCTGCTTGAATTTGACCTGGAAGGAAATGGCGGCGATTTGAACCAGGCCCG
>JBJOHK010000006.1:0-13032 GCA_046047755.1 Bacteroidota bacterium
TTCAACAATACGGGTTCTTACAGTGTAGACCTAAAGGGAAGCAATCCTTCTTTCAGCAGCAACTTGACTAAAAATAGTTACATCAACGTTTCAACCATTGCGGGTAGTAAACCCGGTGCTGATTTTGCCGCTAACCAAACCAAACCTGCCCTTATGCAAGTGGTTCAATTGATTGACTTATCTAGCAATAATCCCACTTCTTACGCTTGGTCCATCACACCCAATACCTTCACTTATCAGGGAGGCACAAGTGCCAATAGCCGTAATCCTCAGGTGAGTTTTTCAGCCGCAGGCAATTATACCGTCTCATTGACAGCCACGAATGCTAATGGGTCGAATCAGAAAACGAAAGATGCATACATCAGCGTTCTGGTGAATGGGGTTGAAGCACCTAGTATATCCATGGTGTTGTTTCCTAACCCTAGTTCAGGAGAGTTTAGTATTGATGGCATAGAATCGTCCGAGATTTCCTCCATCAGAGCCATGAATTCTTTGGGACAATCTTGTGCGATTCATTCACTTTCAGAAAATACCTATCGTTTGCAAGGCCCTGCAGGTTGGTATTCCATCCAAGTCATAACTCGTAGCGGAAAGGGGTTGTCTTTGCCCTTGATCGTAAACGAATGATGAATAGATTTGCCCTAGCATATCAAAATGTATGTAGAAAGGGAACCCCTATCACGGGGTTCTTTTTCGTTCGTAGCTTAGTGATTTTGTCCATTTTGTATGGGCTTCAGTTGCTGGCAAGGCTGCTTTTCCTGCTGATGCTTGGCCATACTTCTCTATGGTTGGAAACCTGCATAGCGGGATGGAAGATGGACCTAGCTATGGTTGGATATTGGAGCAGTTTATTGGGATTTATCTGGATTTTGCCTCTCGGCCAATGGTTCAATAGGACTTGGGGCATAGCGTGGTTCCTGATTCTTGAACTTACGCTGTTGACGGCCGTTTCTGATGCCTCTTTCTATGTGCTCTGGGGAACAAGGTTCAACGCCCAAACCTTGCATTTCTTGCAATACCCTGATGAATGTTGGGCTTCATTTTCGGCTTTTCAGATTTTCGGGTTTCTGGCACTGACTGTTTTGTCGGCCGTGCTGAGTACAAGCCTTTCTCGTTGTTCCTTTCCTCAGAAAAATGCCTCAAAAATGGGAATAATGGCCTTAATGGCTCTAGGATTCATTGCGGCTAGGGGAGGATTGGGTACTACGCCCTTGCAGGCCAGTGCTTGCCTGTATAGCCAGAACGCTTTACACAATGTAGCCGCTTCAAATTCGTCTTGGAATCTATTTTTTGTGCTCACTCAACAGCAATACAAACCTGACTTGTCGTTGTGGCGGGCGGGGAAGGAGGACCCCCAATATGTATCACTTGAATCCTTTTCCGATACCCATAGATTAAGTTCAAAGAAACAGCCCCACGTCTTACTTTTCATTTTGGAGAGCTTCTCAGCTGAGTTATCGGCTGAATTTTCTTCTGGCAAAGGATTGATGAGAGGCAAAAGTGAAATGCCTTTTCTAGACTATCTTGCTCAATCTTCCTTGAGTTTCTCTCGCACCTTTGCAGCAGGAGATCGAACGGACAAGGGCTTGGCTGCCATATTGGCCGGCTATCCGGGGCAAGTTTGGCAGAGTTTACTAAATGAGCCAGAGCGTTTTAATCACTATCGGGGCTTGGCAAAAGGCTTTGTGGAAAAACAATACGGCACAAGTTTTTGGTACGGAGGTGATGGTGATTTCTCCAATACCTCTGCATTTGCTCGTGCCATGGGGTATCGGTTGATTAGAGATGAGAAGAATATTAATGCTTCGTACACTCGAGATAAGTGGGGCCTATCAGATGAAGATGTCTTATTAGAATTAGAGCATTATTTGGATTCTCAGCATAGCCATCCGCAATTCCTTACCTGGCTGTCACTTAGCAGCCATGAGCCTTATAGAGTAGCGGAGCAAGATCCCAATTATCAATTTCAATGGTCCGAAATGCAGCGCTATCGAGCGGCTATTCGGTATACCGATCATGCCTTGAAGGATTTTTGGAAACGAAACGCACAGAAAGATTGGTTCAAGGAGTCAATAATTGTTATCATAGCTGACCATGGTAGAGACATTGAAACAGGTTATACCTATGTAGGTCAAGAGGCCTTTTTTCATATACCTTGGCTGATAACGGGCCCAGCCTTGGAGGAAGAATGGCGGGCCAAAAAAATATCTACGATTTGTAGCCAAACTGATGTGGGCAATACCCTGTTATCGGGACTTCGGGGCCAACCATCGATGTTGCCTTACTCTCGCAATGCATTAAGCAAAGAGCACCCCAATTGTGCAGCCTGGCATACGGAGCGGCGTTTGGGATGGATCGATTCAACTGGGTTTATTGATTGCCAAATTGAAGTAGCTCCGAAATCCAATGGCCATCGTTTGCGAGCCTTAGAAAATCAATTATGGCAAGCCATGGAAGAGGGCAAACTGTAATGTTAAGGTTAAATATTTGTCTGCCATGAGACTATGGCATGTTTTTTGAAATTGAAGAATCATGCAACGTATCAAGCGCAATGCATTGGTTATTTTTATACTGGTATTCCTCAATGTACTAGGCTACTCTTGGGCTCGTTGTTACTTTCAAGCCAAGCCACAAAGCATTTCTGAAGAATACAACCAATTGCATGAGACCGTGCAACGGTCTGTTTCAATAGGCAATAAGGCTGTTGAATTGAGCCTTGAATTCATGAAGTTGCTCCATGAGCAACGATGAAACATTACCTGGTTTCTGACCGATTTTACCGCAAACTTTCTTTTTGGACAGAAAGGTACAAACTTCATCATTTCGCCTTTTGGATTTTTTCTGCCATTATTGGTTCTTGGATATTTAGAAACAGCGAAACACCGTTTCAGGCTGCCTTAAAAATGATGCTCATTTTGAGCGTTCATATGGTGGTATCTTATGTGAATTTGTATGTGTTGGTTCCCAGATTCTTGAGGCGACAACAGTATTTGACTTACGCTTCAGGACTCTTGTTGACATTGGGAAGTGCGACTTTCCCTATGGCCATTTTGGTACACACTATCTTAAATGATCAAGATCTTAAATCTTTGGTGTGGTCAACCTTCTTTTTGGTCGTTATTGCCTTGAGTTTATTGTTCACAGTGGCCGTATCAATGGCTATTAAATTGGTGAAAGATTGGTACCAAGAACAGCGAAAAAGACAAGATTTAGAACAGTTGCAACTGCAAACGGAATTGAAGTTTTTAAAAACCCAAATCAACCCGCATTTCTTGTTCAATAGCTTGAATAACATATATGGGCTAACCTTACTCAAATCAAACAAAGCCGCTGAATCCATATTGAAGCTCTCTGGAATTTTGCGTTATCTGTTGCATGAGAGCTCTAAATCTGAGGTATCGCTAGAATTAGAACTAGAGCAAATGGAAAATTACTTTGAATTGGAAGTATTACGGCTAGGTGATAAAGTTCAAGCTCACATTAACCTAGAACGCCCAGTGAATTCATGGAATATTGAACCCATGCTCTTGATGACTTTATTGGAAAATGCTTTCAAACACGGCTCAAAAGTCTTGGGTTCATCGTTTGTGAATTGCCAAGGGCAAGAAACCCCCAATGGGTATTCACTGCTCATTAGCAATAGCTTGACCCCATCGTCTGGAAAGAGCTTGGAAGTAGGGGGTATTGGATTGCTGAATTTGCAAAATCGACTGAGACTTTCCTATCCAAATGCTCATCGATATTCGGTGACACAAACCGCCGAAGAGTATTCTGTTGAACTCACTTTACTATTAAACAAAGCATGAAAACCCTAACCTGTATATTGATTGACGACGAGCCTTTGGCCATCGAAGTACTAAAAGCCCATTTGGCTCATCATCCCGAACTCTCTATTCGAGCCACTTTTACTGATTCAGAAGAAGCTTTAGCCTATTGGAAATCTAATCCTGTGGATGTGGTATTTACCGATATCAACATGCCCAATTTGGATGGCTTGTCTTTGGTGAAAGAGCAGTTAGGCGCTCAGACAGCTGTCATATTCACCACCGCTCACGCTGATTTCGCAGCAGAAGCCTTTGATTTGGAAGCCCTAGATTATTTGCTCAAACCCATTTCCCCTGAGCGTATTGCCAAAACGGCACATCGAATATTGGAATTCAGTGAACTCAGACAACAATCTCAGGCCTCCTTATTGGAAGACGGATATTTGTTCGTCAAGGTAGATGGAGACCATCAAAAAATCCAGTATAAAGACATCCATTATGTAGAAGCCTTTGCTGATTATGTGAAAATATGGACAAGTCCAGAAAAGCGATTCGTCACCCTTCAAACTATGCGAAATATGGAACAAACGCTACCCTCTGAGTTGTTCATTCGCACCCACAGAAGTTTCATCGTGTCAATCGACAAAATCAGCTCCATACAGCCTCAGAGTTTACAACTGGGATCCGTGCAAATTCCAATTGGAAAAAATTACAAGGATTCTGTATCCAGATTGTTGCAAAAGAGCCGTTCATAATCATTTTTTGACATTACTTAACACATTATTATTCAATTATATATATGTGGTGTGTGTTTTTTTTTCGATTACGATAAAATAAAAGGCAATTGTTGCAGTTATATGGGTGTACATCCGTACCACGGAGTACGCTTTAGTATAACAGAAAGTGAGTAAGTTAGATTACAACAAGATCAAGAATCTTGCAGCCTCCAAAAGAATTCCCATCAAGGAATTGGCTAGGCGTTGTGACTTGAGTGAGCAGGGATTCCATTACATGCTAAAAAAACAAACCATGAGGGTTGACACTTTAGAGCGTATCTGCGAAGCGCTTGATGTGTCTCCTTTTGATTTATTTGGATCGGCAGATGGCTCGTCAATCGAGCTCAATGCTTTGGCCTTAGCTCAGAGCAATCAGTTGTCAAATGAGAGAGCCGATCAACTCATGCAAAAACTTGACATTATTATCGATTTGCTGCGTCTGCAAAAAATCGGATAATCAGCCGTAAACTTCTTGCGCAAATTGAAGGGCTTCTTGGAAAGCCCTTACATTTATTTGAGATTCCATTTGTCCTTGTCCAATCAGCCAAGGAACGACTTCTTCTGTTGGCACATTACCAGTGAGCTCGTTTTTGGCCATTGGGCATCCGCCGAAACCACCAAAAGCGCCTTCAAATTGTCGGCATCCAGATTCCAACGCGGCCCTAACTTTCTCCTCCCATTGACCTGGCAAGGCATGAAAATGGGCCGAAACCACCAAATCTGTTTTAGACAAGGCTTGGAAAAGTAGGCGAATGCTAGAAGTTTGAGCCATTCCCGTAGTATCGGCCAAACTAATACGGTTAATGCCTAAGCGTTGAATGCGGCTTACCCATTCTAGCACTTCTTCTTCGCTGTAGGCATCGCCATAGGGATTGCCAAAGCCCATGCTGATATAAGCCACCACTTCTTTCCCTGCAGCTTTGGCTAGGGCTTGAATCTTACCCAGTCGCACATAGGCTTCACTGCGGCTCGAATTTGTATTTCGCCTTTGAAACTCTTCGCTCACAGAAAAAGGGAAGCCCAAATAGTCAACACCGGGCAAACTACAAGCCCGCAGAGCTCCTCGTAAATTGGCGACAATGACCAGTAATTTACAGGAACCTTTAATGGGACTTAAGGCTTGAATCACATCGACGCTATCGGCCATCTGAGGAATCGTGGCGGGATTCACAAATGAACCACAGTCGAGCACATCGAAGCCACAAGTCAGTAGTTTCTTTCCCAATTCAATTTTGTCGAGAGTGGCAATAGGATGCTTGATGCCTTGCATGGCATCTCTTGGGCATTCCACATATGACAATCGATGGGAAATCATACCGATTACAGGTGCTCAAAGAAGTATTGAGAAACTTTCTTATACAAATGGGCTCGATCACGGCCAATCACATTGTGTTCGTGACCGGGATAAATGAAGTAATCCAAACCCGTAACACCTTCTTTTACGCATTGCTCAACGAACAATTGACTGTGTTGCCACAGCACAACGTTATCTAAGGTTCCGTGAATCATTAGTAAACGTCCAGCCAACTTATCAGCATGATTCAACAGGCTGTTGGCTGCATAACCCTCGGCATTTTCTGAAGGTCTATCCATGTACCGTTCCGTATACATGATTTCGTAGTAATTCCAGTCGATTACAGGCCCTCCTGCTACGCCTACTTTGAAAGCTCCTGATTCTCTGGTCATGAGGGAAGTGGTCATAAAGCCACCAAAACTCCAACCGTGAACCCCACAACGACTAGAATCTATATAGGGCTGGCTTTTCAGTAGGTTCAATACAGCCAATTGGTCCTGCATTTCAACGGTTCCCAAATTTCGGAAAGTGGCTTGCTCAAAGGCCAATCCACGATGGGAAGAACCGCGGTTGTCAACGGTGTAAACAATGTAGCCTGCTTGAGCCATGTAATGAAACCACAAATTTGCACCTCCCATCCAACGGTTTTGAATCATTTGGGCGTGAGGCCCTCCGTACAGATAACAAACAACAGGGTATTGCTTGTTCGGATCAAAATCACTTGGGTAAAAAGTTCGCGTGTACAAGGTGTTACCATCGTGCTCCATTTGGCCCATTTCCATGCGAGCCAACGAATATTCTGCCAAGGGGTTTTCAGCGGCATAAACTAATAATGGAGCGCTATTCGTGGCCGATGGCTTCCATTCAATTGTTCCTACCGAATAAGACCTTGGATTCTTGATTCCACTTGACATATCGATGAAAAGCGATTGACTAAAATTGCAAGAATTAGCCGAAATGCTATGCACTTCATTGCCCTGGGTAATCCGAATAGGTTGAGCCGATTTGGAACTCCAGTCTAAGGTGTAGGCATCCACGGAAAGGGGTGATTCTTTGGTGGCTGTAAAGGCTATGTGTTGGGGCTTTTCCCCAAATCCTAAAAAGTCTTGAACTTCCCATGTACCTTGTGTCAAGGGTTTAACGCATCCGCGCTCCAATTGAAAATGGTAGGCGACTGGAGAAATGCCCAGCTGAGACTTTCCTTTGGGGCTGTACAACCATAAGTGATTGTATCCTGAATATTCTGAGAAGAAAATAAAATCGGTATTGGAACCGGGTAGGAATTCAATTCCATGTTCGGGCTCTACGTATTTGGTGCTAATTTGGGTAAACAGGGTACCCAGTGATTGTCCCGTCTGCGCGTTGAATTGCTCCAATCGGCAGGTGTCTTGACCGCGATTCACCACAAAAACATACAAACTCTTTTCATCAGGAGACCAAGTGATATTCGTCAAATATTGATCGTATGGGCCTTCGCAATTCAAATATACTACCGAGCCGGTGGAGGGATTCGCAACACCTACCTTGACCGTATGGCTTGAATCTCCGGACATGGGGTAGCGAATCGATTCATGTTTAGCGGGTCGGGCAGACAAATCAACCAAGGGGTAGGGCGTTACTTGTGTTTCATCCATGCGGTAAAAGGCAAGTAAGTTTCCCTTTGGAGACCAAAAAAGTCCTTTTTCGATACCGAATTCATTTCGGTGAACACTTTGTCCGTATACAATTCCATTGCCTCCATCGCTAGTGAGCGATAATCCATTTATATACAGTTGTTCATCTTTTACATAGGCTACCGAATGGCCATCGTTTGTGATTTCGAGTGCTTGGGTAGAGGCCGGTATTTCTGGGCCTTTTTCACCATCATGGGTAGCTAAGTTGTGGTATTGAATGCCCGATTGGCTTTGAAACCAGAAACTGGATTCATCCATCCAGTGCAAGGCAGGGAAAGAGGGCAACCCATACCAGCTCAAAAAACTGTCGGCAGAGATTAGAACAGAGATTTCACCGCTGCGGGCATGAATAGTCTTAAGATCTCTGGACTTATCGTAATAATTAATAAAGGCTACGTATTCGCTTTCTCCTCGCCAGGAAAGGTTACCTAATCCGCCTGGATACATACGCGGGCTAAAACAAGCATCCAGGGTCAAGGACTTTTTATTTTCAGATGCGGCCAAAGCATCTACACGGGCTTGTGCCTCTGTAAGCGATTGGCCCTTTAACCCAGAAGTTCCGAGCATGGCCAGAGTAATTGCAGCGATAATACGAGTATTCATGGTGCGTCTTTGAGACTTATGCCGCAATTTTGCCCTTAAAATTGAGCAATGCAAACACGCGAAGAAATTGTCGAAAAAGCCTGGATTGACAGAAGCCTGTTAACCGACCCCAACACCTTGAATACCATAGAATCCATCATTGAAGACTTGGACAAAGGACATTTGCGCGTGGCAGAACCCAGCGGCTCTACTTGGCAAGTCAATGACTGGGTCAAAAAAGCGGTGATTCTGTATTTCCCTACCCGAAAGATGGAAACTAGCATGGCTGGTCCGATGGAGTTTCACGACAAAATGCCACTCAAGAAAGACTATGCAGCGTTGGGTATTCGCGTAGTGCCACATGCAGTAGCTAGACATGGGGCTTTCATTGCCCCTGGAGTGGTACTTATGCCCAGTTACGTCAACATTGGCGCTTTTGTAGATTCCGGCACCATGGTTGACACTTGGGCTACGGTAGGAAGCTGTGCCCAAATTGGCAAAAATGTACACCTAAGCGGTGGTGTGGGCATTGGTGGAGTTTTAGAGCCGGTTCAGGCAGCACCGGTGATTATTGAAGATGGCGCCTTTGTTGGAAGTCGTTGCATTGTGGTTGAAGGGGTTCACGTTGGAAAAGAAGCAGTGCTTGGGGCAGGGCTCACCTTGACTATGAGTACACGCATCATTGACACACGCACCGGAGCTGAATTACCCAAAGGATACATACCCGAACGAAGCGTAGTCATTCCTGGTAATACGGCTAAAGTATTTGAAGGAGGAACTTTTTATGTTCCTGCCGCCTTGATCATGGGTGAGCGCAAAGCCAGTACCGACCAAAAAACCTCCTTAAATGACGCTTTAAGGGATTTCAACGTAGCTGTATAATGCGCATAGGGTTCGACTCCAAACGCTTGTTTTTCAACAACTCAGGATTGGGCAATTACGCTCGATTCCATGCTGAAATCATGCGGAGTATGAGCCCCATAGAGTCTGTTTGGCTAAGCGAAAAAGACGCCCAATACCGAGGCATTATCTCAGCAAGCCCCAAAAGGCTTTGGCCTGGTTTTCGGTGGTGGGGAATGGGTCGATTTGCTTCAAAACAAGGGGTCGATTTGTACCATGGATTGAGCAACGAATTGCCACTTGATTGGCCCGAGAATAAACCCAGTGTGCTCACTGTGCATGACACGATCTTTTTGGATCATCCTGATTATTACAAGTTATGGGATAGAGTCATCTATTCCATGAAACTGAAATCAGCCATTAAACGAGCGTCAGTAGTAGTGGCCACAAGCGAATTCACTCGAAATTCCTTGTCGACCCATTATCCAAATCGCAGCGACATAAAAGTCATCTACCAGGGCTTAAGCCAAGACTTTATTGAAGCGTCCAACAGGGTAGAGGCTGCGGCTCCTACGAACCCTTACTTTGTCTATCATTCCACCTTTAATGCCCGTAAAAATCACCGAACCCTGCTAGAGGCATTTTCCAAAATATGGAAACAATGCGATTGGGACTTGGTACTATTGGGTCGTCCAGGATCAGAGTTGAAAGAATTGCAGAATCTCGTAAATTCTAAGACTTGGGGCTCTCGCATTCGATTCATAGTAGACGCCAATCAAGACGTTTTGTTGTCTTGGCTAAAAGGGGCATCAGGCTTCGTTTATCCCAGCTTTACCGAAGGCTTTGGCATTCCTCTTATTGAAGCGGAATACCTGAATTTGCCCATTGCGGCAAGTCGAATTCCTGTATTTCAAGAACTCATGGGAGAGGGAGCCTTGTATTTTCATCCCAACCAAGCCGACGAAATGGCGGCATGTATGCTGGAATTGGGCCGTAAGGAAACCCAATTAACGCTCATTCAAAAAGCCAAACAAGAGTCCGTCAAATGGGAGTCAAACCTGATTAGATCTCAGTGGGAAACCCTATACAAGCAATGGCTTAAAGAGAACCCCTGAAGATTTTAACGGCTATGGCCAGCAAAATCACCCCAAAAAATTTCCGCATAGTCAGCATACCCGCTTGGCCAATCTTTTTTTCCAACCAATCTGTCCCCCTGATGACGATGTAAATCAAGACCAAATTGGGCAGTATTCCGAGTAGAATGGTGGCTTCAGAATACATAGATTTCAGTGATAGAATGGTAGTCAAAGTGCCCGATCCAGCGATGATTGGGAAAGCGACAGGCACAATACTGCCGCTAGGTGAGTTGGGGTCACTTCGAAAAATATCAATACCCAAGACCATTTCCAAACCCAATAAAAACATCACGATACTTCCCGCTAGCGCAAAGGAAGATTGGTCAATGCCCAAAAGTCCCAAAAAAGTTTCACCTGCCAACAGAAATCCAATCATCAATGCCGCTGACGCCAATGTGACTTTCAGCGGATGAATAGTCCCAATTTTGGTCTTTAAGGAAACCAGGATGGGGATGGAACCTAGCATGTCTATGACAGCAAATAAGGTAAAAAATACGGTGAGAACTTCGTTCCAATTCATGACTCAAGTATTAATGGAAGGGGCTATCGGGTTCTTTTGAAATGACTCGATAGGCCACCCAGTCGGCCAATTTGGAGCTAACAGTATTGATCAACAGGGCCATCTTGCCTTGGAATGTTAAAACAAGTCTAGTTTTTCTGCGCTCTACGGCTTGGACTATATGTTTAGCCACCTCAGAAGCCGACATTAGCTTTTTTTCGTTAAGAGGAGATTCATTTTGCGTTTTGCCTTCTGCGTTTAGGGCTGTTTTTCTAATGTTACTGGCCGTATATCCCGGGCATGCTATTAAGACGTGCAATCCCGTGTTTCGGTTCTCTATTCTAAGACTCTCTAAAAATCCATGCATGGCGAACTTAGATGCACTGTAACCGGTGCGGGCTGGCAATCCTTTAAAACCAGCTACCGACGAAACGCCAATGACACTTCCTTTTGATTCAATCAAATGAGGTAGGGCGAATTTGGTGCAATAAATGGTACCCCAAAAATTGGTGGCCATGACCGATTCCAATACAGAAACTTCGGCATCCTTGAACAAGGCACGCATGCTGATTCCGGCATTGTTGTAAAGCGCATCGATGCGTCCAAATTCTTGAATGGCACGATCAATAAAAGTTCGACAATCTGTTTCTTTGCTGACGTCCCCAACTACAGCTAGCGCCTTGATGCCCCAGGCTTGGCAATCTTGAATGGTTTGTTGCAAGGCTTCAGCATTGCGAGCCATCAATACCAGATTATGGCCTTTTTTTGCCAATTCAATAGCTAAGGCTTGACCAATGCCGCTAGAAGCACCGGTAATCAAACTGCATTTTGTTAGCTTTTCCATTTGATTCCACAACCAATTGCGGGGATTTCTGGATAATCAATTTCCAACCCGTCCAAGGTATATTCAATGGCATCTTCCAAATGAACACTCATGACTCCAGGCTCTGATTCCCAATTATCATCAATGGCTCCTTTGTAAACCAGTTCGCGTCTTGAATTGAACACAAAAACTTCAGGAGTTTTCTCGGCACCCAATGATTTCAAGACATCTTGCTTTTCATCGTGGAGATAGGGGAAGGGCAATCGTAACTGTTTCGCCAATCGCTGCATATCTTCAAATCCATCTTGGGGCTGTTGAGAAACATCATTCCCGTTTATGGCTACCATGGCCAAATTGTCTTCCTCAAACTTTTTGAACAAACGAATCAATCGCGGCCAATAGGCTTGAGCATAGGTACAATGGTTGCAAGTAACCACCAGTACCATGGCGTATTTATCGGCAAAATCAAAAGAGTTAACCAATTGATTATCGGTGCTTTTGAGGCAAAAGGGCTTAAGGGTATCGCCAATGTTCATTTACTCTGCAAATTACGAGCAAACTTGGGTATTGCAAGTGAGCAAAAATCCCAATTTCAGTGGCAAGGGCTTGGGTTTTTCCTTTACTTTGCAAGCATGTCTGATTTCGTTGTTTCGGCTCGTAAGTACCGCCCACTGGCCTTTGATCAAGTGGTTGGTCAACGTCATGTCGCCGACACATTGATGCACGAAATCAACAGTGGCAAATTGGCTCAAGCTTTTCTATTTACCGGGCCTAGAGGAGTAGGAAAAACTACCTGCGCTCGAATTTTAGCAAAGGTCATTAACCAAAAGGAAGCGAACGACGGGAAGGATAGTGATTACGCCTTCAACATATTCGAACTGGATGCCGCCTCCAATAACAGCGTTGACGACATACGTCATCTCATCGATCAGGTGCGCATTCCCCCTCAAGTGGGCAAATACAAGGTTTACATCATTGATGAGGTTCACATGTTGTCAGCACAGGCTTTTAATGCCTTTCTAAAAACACTGGAGGAGCCACCTTCGTATGCCATTTTTATTCTAGCTACTACCGAAAAGCACAAAATTCTTCCAACCATTTTATCGCGTTGCCAGGTATTCAATTTTAACCGAATCTCTACCGACGACATGGTGCAGCATCTAAAAGAGATTGCGACCAAAGAAGGAATTGAAGCCGAAGCCGATGCCTTGCATTTGATTGCGGTAAAGGCCGACGGTGGTTTGCGTGATGCCTTGAGTATGTTCGATCAGCTCGTGAGTTTTGGAGAAGGAAAATTAGCCTACGATCAAGCCGTTGACATTCTCAGCGTTTTGGATCCTGATTATTTCTTTCAGCTCAGTGAAACCTTGTTCGAAACCAAAGCTTCAGAAGCCTTAGTTCAATTTGATTCCATACTGAATAAGGGCTTTGATGGTTCGGTGTTTGTTTCTTCATGGGCTCAGCATTTGCGCAATTTAATTTTGTGCCAAGACGCCAAAACGGCTTCCTTGCTAGATGTAGGAGAGAGTTTTCGCGATCGTTATTTGCAGCAAAGTCAAAAGTTGGGATTCGCCTATCTTCTGAACAGCCTAAATCTGGTTTCTGATTGCGACGAAAAGTACAAGAATAGTCGCAATCCGAGGTT
>JBJOHK010000007.1:0-7009 GCA_046047755.1 Bacteroidota bacterium
ACTCGATAGCTTGATGAGTCGTAATAAATGGATTCTGATATGGTTGCATTGTTTCCTTGAGTGAAAATCACGGGTGATTTGCAGGCCGACGCCCACAACAATGCAATCGAAATCAACGTCAAGAAAGAGAAGCGGTATCTCATGATGGGTAGAAATCCTTAGCAAAACTAGTCACGCATTTGTTAAGGAAACGCAATATACCCGTGAATGCCTTGGCTTAGAGGCAATTTTTCGGCAAATTTGCAATGCCATCAAGCACAAAAATCATTATGCGTCGTTTTATACTTAGCCTTAGCGCTGCGGTGGCTGCTCTTTCAGCCCAAGCACAGTGCACCGAATTGTTCATCTCTGAATACGTAGAGGGTTCTCGCAACAACAAAGCCCTTGAGATTTACAATCCCACTGAATCTGCTGTTGACCTGAGCGCGTACCGCCTAACTCGTTGGCAGAATGGTTCGGCCTCTTGGACGCCTCAATATTCAGACGCTTTGTCTGGAACTTTGGGCCCTAAAGACGTGTTGGTCGTTGTCATTGATCGTCGCGATACAACTCAAACAGGTCAAGACACACCCGTTGTAGAGACATTGAGAGTGAAAGCCGACTTGTTCTTGAGTAAGGATTACAACACTTCCTATTCCATGAGTTTCAACGGCGACGATGCCTTAAGCTTGGACAAGAAATCAGGCGCCAATTTTGTGCCCGTTGATATTTTTGGTCGCATTGGTGAGCGTCCAAGTCCTGCGTGGAGTGATTCATTTCCTTACAACAACGGCTTGGGATTGTGGTATACCATCAATAAAACCTTGATTCGCAAGTCGAATGTGATGACAGGTGTGACCAAAAATCCGGCGTTTTTTAACCCTTCGGTTGAGTGGAATGTGCACCCCCAAAATATGTTTGATTCCCTTGGTGTTCACGAGTGTGGTTGCAATACCTTATCTGCTAAAGAAGTTGAGCCTCGCCCATCTCTGTGGGCTTTCCCAAATCCTGCTCAAACACAGTTGACAGTATTGGGCTTGTCTGTTGAAGAGGTTGTTGCCATTTCCGTTTCAGGTCAGCGAATGGCCTTGAATTTTGTGGCCATTGATGGTGTAGATGGTGCTCAAGTAGATGTTTCAGAACTCGCTTCGGGTGTCTACACTTTGGAGCTGCAAAACGCTAGCCAGCACCGGGCCATTACCTTCGTAAAAGACTAAGCATGAAGGGGCTCAAGTGCTGCGTATGGGCTGTGGCCCTTTTGGGAGCGATTTCGGCTCTTGAAGCCCAAGTAACCGTAAAAGGTCGCGTGCAAGATGCCGTCACCGATGAATGGTTGAGTGGCGTAACCGTTTCGGCCAAGAGTATTTCCGCAGAAACGGATGCACAAGGCTTGTTCTCCTTGGAGTTGCCCATGGGAGAGTACTCCTTGGTGGCGGCTATAGATGGGTACAGCAATGACACCCTATTTGTTCAAGGAGATCGTCCATTAGTTAACGGTTTGGTCTTTCGTTTGGAGAACCAAAGTGCTTCCATTCAAGCCGTTCAGATAACGGCCTCTATAGCCAAAGATAGAAAGACCCCCATTGCCTACAGCAACTTGAGCAGCCGCGATTTGAACGAGCGCTTGGGGAGTCAAGATATGCCCTTGCTGTTGAACCAAACTCCCGGCGTGTATGCCACTTCACAAGGAGGTGGGGCCGGTGATGCGCGAATTACGATTCGTGGTTTCAACCAGCGCAACATTGCCGTTATGATTGACGGAATTCCAGTTAACGACATGGAGAATGGTTGGGTGTATTGGTCGAATTGGTTTGGATTGTCTTCGGTGACCGCATTGACTCAGGTTCAGCGCGGATTGGGTTCTAGCCGTATTGCCAACCCCGCCGTAGGAGGTACGATGAACATCATCACCAAGGGTCTTGGAAACAAAGAATACTTAGAAGCCAATATTGAAACCGGTGATTCCCGCTATCAAAAATTTGGTTTCACCTATGCCAGTGGTCGACTTCCCGGAGACTGGGGCTTTACCTTGAATTTCACCAAACGTTCCTCAACAGGCTATGTCGATGCCTTGTACGATGACATGTACGCCTACTTTGCCAAAGTAGAAAAGCAATGGGGACAAAAGCATACCCTGTCTTTGACGGCCATGGGGGCTCCCCAGAGTCACGGTCAGCGCAGTTATCGAGCCCGTTTGCAATTGTACGATGCAGCCTTGGCTCAAGACATGAATATGTATGACCCCAATAATCCCAACATGGCCATTGATAGGGGGCGTCGTTACAATCAACATTGGGGTGAGTTCTATCAAGCTAGCGTTGATCCTAATACGGGAGACACCACTTGGGGAAGTCTGCGCAAATTGAATGAGCGCGAAAACATGTTTCACAAGCCTCAGATTTATCTGAAGCATGATTACAGGCCTAATGCTGATTTGTTGATCTCTTCAACGGTATATGTTTCTATTGGAACAGGTGGAGGAACCTCTGCTTATGGAAGTAGAATCAAACAATACCCCTCTTTATACGGGCAGTACAATTTCCAAGATATCTGGTTTTTGAATACTGTCGGTAATTTCTTCATCGACCCCATTGACCCGCAGTACAGTGATAGCGAAAAGAAATCAATGGGTATCATTCAGCGCAGCGTCAACAACCACACTTGGGTGGGCGCTTTGACGACGGCCCAGCGCAAATTGAATGAGCGTTGGAGTTTGACTGGAGGTATTGATTTGAGAACCTATCAAGGTCAGCATTACCGAGAGGCTTACGATTTATTGGGCGGCGATTACTTCATTCCCGATGTTCGAGATTTGAATCCCGCATACGACGCCAAACACATGTATAAGGTGGGCGATATTCACGGGTACCACAATGACGGTTTGGTTCGCTGGGCTGGCGCATTTTCAGAGTTGGAATACGCTAGAGCCCGCAGCAGCGCCTTCTTGAATGTGAGCAGTTCTGGTAGTTGGTACAAGCGCATTGATTACTTCAATGGCCCCAATCGTGGCCAGGCCTTTGAAACCGACTGGGTCTTTCGCCAAGGGTTCACGGTAAAATCAGGTTTCAACCAGAATATCAGTCGCCGATTGAATGTATTTACGAATGTGGGGTATTTGAATCGCCCTACTCGTTTCAATAATATTTTCGATACCAAGAACCGTGTAGTTCAATCGGCCAAAAACGAACTAGTCTATTCGGCAGAGGCGGGAATGGGCTATCGCAGCAAGCGCTTGGCGTTGAATTGGAATGCTTATTACACCAATTGGGCCAACAAGCCGGCCGATTATTTGCCTGTATTTACTGATCCTGACGGGAATCAGTTTTCCTACAACATTAACAATATCTCGGCCCGTCATATGGGCCAAGAATTGCAAGCCTCCTTCAAGGCGGGTGACGGAATTAGCATTGAATACAGCCAGTCATTGGGCGATTGGATATGGTCGTCAGGCAGTCGCGCTATCATTCAGAATGATCAAGGAGACTCTATTGGAGTAGTCGATTTCGATGCCACAGGTGTTCATGTTGGAGATGCCGCACAAAACCAGCAGGCTTTCTTGATTCGTTGGGAGCCTACCCAGTTGAAAGGGGCTTATGCCAGTGTTCAATATGTGCGTTTTGCTAAGCAATTTGCCGATTTTGATCCTACGGCACTTCAAGGGGTCTATGCTCAAACCGAGTCTATTCGCATCCCCGATTATTGGTATTTGAACCTTACGGCGGGGTACCGATTCACCATGAGCAATGGGTTGAGGGTGTCTTTGTATGCTTCAGCGAACAACGTCACCAATAATTTATACATCAGCGATGCTCAGCATCGCAGCGTCAATGGAGACCCAGAGGCCACCTTCAAGCCTGAGAACTTGGAAGTGTATGTTTCTACAGGACTTCGCTATACCACTGGAATTCGATTGAGTTTTTAACATGAAACTATATTCATTTTTAGCTGCCATGGCCTTGGCCATAGGTGTGCAAGCACAAGCCACTCTCCCTACTTCTTGGGATTTCACCACCATTGCGTCACCACCTACGGGTTGGAACAAAGATTTGAGTAAAAACAATGGCAACGAAACCTATTCAGGTGGAGGCTATTATGTGTCGGGTCCCTTTGCTATCAAATTTGACGGTTCGGGTGAATACCTGATGATCAATTTTAGCTCCAAGCCCGATACCCTTCAGTATTGGATTCGCGGAACGGGAAGCAATTCCTGGGAAGGCCAGTTTGCCGTTGAAGAATCAGCTGATGGAAATAGCTGGAGTACGGTTCGTTCCTACAACAACGACATGCCCCTGACCTATGTTCAGGTCATTGATAAGCTAAAGACCAGCTCCCGTTATGTACGTTTCATTTTCAGCAGCAAAGCTTCGGGATTCAATGTCGCCATGGATGATGTGTACATTGGGCCTGCTGCGGGAGGTTTGCTACCTGAAATTAAAGTTTCTTACCAAGGGACCGAGCAGGTTCAGGGAGCCGAGATTCAAAATGGCAGCGATACGTCTATCGTGTTGTCTGTGAAAAATATTTCAACCGTTGAAGATTTGGAAATCAAATCGGTCACTTTCAGTGGTGCGGCAGCATCTAATTTCTCTGTTAAAACCACGCTGCCTTTGGTGTTGAAGCCAGGAGAAAATAGCGACCTTGTTTTGGGTATGTCAGCCACCGCCAGCGGTAGTTACAAGGCCGAGGCCTCCATCAATAGCAACGATTCTGAAAACGGTTCATACAAGTTGAATTTGTACGGCATTGTTGGAGGTTTGGCTAGTCAACCGGTGGGCATTCCTGCCTTGGCCATTAGCAGTAACAAAGCCTATCGTTTGTTTGCTACCACTTCTCATTCGAATGCCGATGCCATTATCATTCTACAGGGCTCTGATATGCCCCAAGACGGTAAAGTGTACGAGCAGGGCTCTTATGTAGGTAACAGCCGTGTGGTGTATGTAGGAGGTTCTGGAGATCTTGAAATAGACAAAATTATCGCCAATACTCAGTACGAATTTTATGCCTACGCCGTGAATGGATACGGGTCTTATTTGAATTACACCGATTCTTCCAATTACGTATTGGTTACCACTCCTGGATTGGAAGCCGGCACCTATTACAATGGTATTAGCACTTCTGATACCCAGTTTGTAGCCAAGTTAAGAGCCAAAGTGAACCCCCATTTCCGTGTGTATTACTCCAATTACATCAATACCGTGGTCAACAATTTTGAAGCCTATGATACCGTCGGTGGCCAACGTGTAATGGAGTGTTTTTACAGCGGATGGAAGCAAGTCTTCACCGAACCTTTTGTTTTCAATAGCATGTCACGCGAGCACTCCTATCCCTATTCTTGGATGGGCGAGGGCAGCCAAGACAGTGCCAACTACAGTGATTTGTTCATCTTGTGGACGGTCAATCAAAATGGAGCCAACGCCGTTCGATCCAATTATCCATTGGGAATCGTTAAAACGGTTTCATCCGAATTCTATGCCGGTAAGTTTGGCCGAGATTCGTTGGGAGAATTTGTGTACGAACCCCGTGATTGGGCCAAAGGGGCCTTGGCTCGATCGAATTTCTATATTTGCGCTACCTACAACAAGGCCGACAAGCCTTTTACGATCCCAACAGCGAATACCTTCTTGGGAACCGATCAGGACCAGTATATTTTGAAAGAATGGAATACGCAGTTCCCACCAAGTAACTGGGAAATGGCTCGATGCGAGTACATCGCTTCTGTTCAGGGAAACCGAAATCCTTTTGTCGATCACCCCGAGTGGGCTTGTTACATTGATTTCAGCGACATGAGTTTTGTTCCTGAAGGGGATGATTGTGAGCGCAAGGTTTCGCGTGTGGTTAAAAGCGATATTCGTGAAGTACGGGTATACCCCAATCCAAGCAGCGATCGCTGTCAGATAGATTTGTCTGCCTTTGCCGGGCAGGAAGTTTCGGTATCTGTGGTAGATTATTTCGAACGTGTGGTTATGAACCAAACGACCCAAGGCGGAACTACATTGGCTATTCCTATGGCCGATTTGGCTTCTGGAACCTATTTGATTCTGGTCAAGGCAGAGTCTGGTGCACAGGCTGCCTCTGCCCTCGTTAAGCCCTAGTATCATGAATTTCAACTCTGAAGACTTTGGCCTTCAGTTGGACGCCTGGTTAGCTGAAGATTTGGGTGCTGGAGATTGCAGCACTTTGGCTTCAATTGGTCCTGATGTTCAGGCTCATTCCCGGCTGTTGCTGAAGGAAGACGGTGTTGTGGCTGGGTTGGAGTTAGCTTCTGTATTGCTGCACAGAGTAGACCCCAGTTTGAACATCGTCAAGCATACTGAAGATGGTCAATACCGGCTCGCGGGTACTCTACTAGCCGAAGTTAGGGGCTCAGCTCGCTCTTTGTTGTCTACTGAGCGCTTGATGCTGAATTTGCTGCAACACTGCTCGGGCATCGCAACGGCCACTTATCGGGCCGTTGAAATCGTGAAATCGGTTGGGAGCCCCACTCGAATTTTGGATACGCGCAAAACCTTGCCTGGTTTGAGAGCCTTGGAAAAATGGGCTGTTCGAATGGGAGGAGGGTTCAATCACCGTATGGGTTTGTACGACATGTTTATGCTCAAAGACAACCACATCGACACCGCCGGTGGAATAGACTCAGCCGTAGAGGCGGTTAACGATTATCGAGCGAATTTCGGTACGGATTTGGCTTTGGAAGTTGAAACCCGCAACCTGGATGAAGTTAAACAGGCCTTAGCTTGTGACGGGGTGCAGCGAATCATGCTGGATAATTTCAGCCCCGAGCGTATCAAAGAGGCGCTAGCCCTCATTCAAGGAAAGGTAGAAACGGAGGCCTCTGGAGGTATTCACTTGGGCAATTTGAAACCCTATGCCGAGACGGGTGTAGACTTCATCAGTCTGGGTGCCTTGACTCACTCGGTAAGGGCTTTGGATATTAGCTTCAAAACGCAAATCATATAAGCGACCTGGGTCACTGAGGTAAGGCTAGCTTATGCCTACCTTTGCCCCATGAAAATGCTGCTTTTTTCCCTGG
>JBJOHK010000008.1:0-24784 GCA_046047755.1 Bacteroidota bacterium
CTCTTTCTGCTGAACCTGGGGCGTAGGAGTATACAGGTTCATTGATAGCGGGGGGAGTATTGAAAAATCCGTTCATAGCAATTCGAATCACAAAGGTAACCCTTGCCGCCCAAGCGAATACTACGATTAATCACCATTCGGTAACACGGGGCTCATTACCTTTGCCCTTGTCATGAGACGCGTATTGACTTTGGGCCTTTATGGCCTTGCTTCTATAGGGTTAATGGCCCAAGACTTGGTAATGGGTGATGTTCGTTTGGCCAAAAACATCATCGTGATGATTGGCGATGGAACAGGCCTAGCCCAATGGTGGGCGGCACAAGCGGCTAGGCCCGATTCGGCCTTAGCTGTATTTCGCATGAGCGACGCCCTTGGATTGAGCATGACTTCCAGTGCTTCCAACTTTATTACCGACAGTGGTGCAGGAGCCACAGCCATCAGCATAGGCGAAAAAACCCAAAACCGCATGATCGGAGTGGGCCCTGACTCCATGGCTCGAGAAACCTTGCTGGAGTTCTACAAAAAACAGGGCAAATCGACAGGTATCGTGGTCACCTGTGGGCTGACACACGCCACTCCTGCGGCATTTTACGCCCACGTTCCTAGCCGCTACATGGACAAAGAAATTGCCGAGCACTTTTACCAGGGCAGCGTAGATGTTGCCATTGGTGGTGATTACCCCTTGTACAGCGAAAAATCATTGAAAAAGGCGGGCTACAGCGTAGCCCTTGGTTTGGATGAAATTCAAGAAGCGAGTTGCTCTCGTTTTGTTGGTTTTTACTCCAAAGACAAAGAAGTTCCGTCCATTTCGAAGGGTCGTGGTGATTTCCTCACCGCCAGCACCCAAAAAGCACTCACCGTTTTGAACCAAAATGACTCTGCCGGTTTTTTCATGCTGGTAGAAGGTAGCCAAATCGATTGGGGTGGGCATGCTAACGATTTGAAATACACCGTTGAGGAAGCCCTTGATTTTGACCGCTGCATTGAAGCGGTATTGAATTTTGCCCGAGATGACGGTCAGACCTTAGTCATCATTACCGCTGATCACGAAACCGGTGGCTTGAGTTTGGTCAATTACAACACCGATTCGACTAGCGCTGTTGGAGCTTGGAGCACGCATGAGCACACGGGAATTCCTGTTCCTGTATTCGCCAGCGGCCCTGGCTCTTCTCTATTCATAGGCAGCTATCAGAATTCCGAAATCTACTACAAAATCAAAGCGGCCTCTGGTTTCCTCACCGAAGAGCCAAAGCCTCAAGTTCCTTTTGATCCATCGGTTCATCGCGGAGGCATACACTAACATTCGGTGAATTAAGCGAAGGGCCTCCATACATACCTGAATCGAAGTTTCTTACCTTAGCCCTATGCTTAGCAGTTCGCACACTTTTGCCATCGTTGTGCCGGCACGCAGGGGAAGTACTCGCTTTCCATCCAAGCCCTTGGCCCCGCTTGGCGGGCAAACCTTGATAGAATGCGTATTGGATCGCTTGGGCCAATTTTGCCCCATAGAGCGTTTATTCTTGGCCACAGATGACGAGGAAATAGCCGCCAAAGCTGTTGGGAAAGCGCAGGTCGTCATGACCCCGTCTGAACTACCCAGCGGCACCGATCGATGCCAATACGCGGTTCGCGAAGCCCAAATAAAAGCCGACATCATCATCAATGCCCAAGGCGATGAGCCTTTTGTTGCAGAGACCCAATTGCAGGCCTTGCTCGATTTGTTCGATCATCCCGACACCCAAATTGGCACCCTTGCTTGCCCATGTGAATCAGATGAGGTTCAAAATCCCAATGCCGTCAAAGTAGTGAGAAACTCAGACGGCTTTGCCCTCTACTTTTCACGAAGTCCCATACCCTTCAACAGAAACCAAACAGAGGTTCAACACTGGCGCCACCTGGGCTTGTACGCTTTCCTGTCGAATTGCCTTTCGGAAATCGCCCAATTAACGCCTAGCCCACTAGAGATGGCCGAATCTTTGGAACAGCTAAGATGGTTGGAGAACGGATATTCCATTCGAGTGGCCAATGTTCAAACTCAAGGGCTATCTATCGATACCCCTGAAGATTTGGAAAAAGCACAGTCTATGTGGATTTAATTCCCACCTGCGAGTCTAAGAATGGAATCCCGCTCACTAAACTAACTACTGTTAGTTAGTTTGAAGTAGATTGCCTACTTTTGTTCTATGGCTCGCCCAAACCGCAAAGAGGAAATTTTCAAAACAGCCCTAGCGCTCATGCGCGTACACGGCTACAGGAATACCTCTATGCGGGACATTGCAGGCGCTTTAAACATAGAGGCCCCCTCCTTGTACAACCACATTTCTTCCAAAGAAGATTTGCTTTGGCAAACCTGCACTCGCATTGCAGGAGCTTTTGAAAAAGGCATTGAAGAGGTCAATGACATTTATTTCAATCCGCAGGAGAAATTGGGAATGGCCATTCGTTCCCACGTTGAAGTTTTGACAAATGACTTGGACGCGTCTTACGTTTTTGTGCACGAATGGAGGCATTTGCAAGGAGAGTTGCGCGAGGCATTGATTGTCAGACGCGATCGCTACGAGGCTGCCTTTCGCGAAATATTGGCTCAAGGAGAATCAGAAGGCGTTTTCGTAGATTCTGACAACAAATTCGCTCTGTTAACCATATTAAGTTCCTTGAACTGGGTCGTTGAATGGTACCGACCAGACGGAGACATGAGCCCTAGCCAAATAGCCAACCAACTCACTGAGTTTATTTTAAACGGATTAAACAAACACCACAATTATGTACGGTAGTGCTTACATAGACCCCAACACCAAATTCGACGGATACCTGGCTCCAGGTGAAGATCCCGCTCAATTGGCTGAATTCGAAGCCCGCATCGCTGCAGGTGACAAAATTGAACCCCGCGATTGGATGCCAGCCTTGTACCGCAAGCAGTTGATTCGCATGATCGAACAACACGCCCATTCCGAAATCATCGGTTCATTACCCGAAGGAACTTGGATCACTCGTGCGCCTGGATTTCGCCGTAAATTGGCTTTGATGGCCAAAGTACAAGACGAAGTGGGCCACGCCCAATTGTTGTACAACGCCGCTGAAACTCTCGGTAAAAGCCGCGAAGACATGGTCAACGATTTGTTGACTGGCAAAAGCAAATACTCCAATGTATTCAACTACCCTGCTGTTACTTGGGCCGATAGCGCGGTAATCGCGTGGCTGATTGATGCCGCGGCTATTGTGAATCAATTGGCGAATTCCAAAGGCAGTTACGGGCCCTACAGCCGAGCGCTTGACCGCATATGTGCGGAAGAATCGTTCCACTTGAAATACGGCCATGACAACGTTGTATTCCTAGCAACGGGAACCCCCAAGCAGCGCCAAATGGTGCAGGAAGCACTGAACCGCTGGTGGGAACCCATCATGCACTTCTTTGGCCCTCCTGACAGCGCGAGCCAGCACACGGAAGTACTGATGCGTTGGAAGGTCAAAATGGACACCAATGACAATATGCGTCAAACCTTCTTGAACATGTACGTTCCCAAAATTTGGGATTTGGGACTGAGTGTCCCCGATACCGAGTTGCGCAAAAATGAAGAAACGGGCAAATGGGAATATACCGAGCCCAATTGGGAAACCTTCAAACAGGTCATCAATGGCAACGGCCCTTGCAATGCAGAGCGCCTAGCGGTTCGTCGCATGGCAGAAGAAAAAGGTCGCTGGGTTCGCCGCGCCATTTTGAAAGAAAACACGGAATACGCCACTCCCCTGTCATAAGGCTTATGAAAATCAAATCATTAGACCCGAGAATTGAGCGCGCCCAACTGGATTCTGATTCTCAACAAGGAATGAACACACCGATGGATCAGTTCCAAACTTATGAAGTATTCGAGCAGAAGAAAAGAGGCACTCATCACATTCACGTTGGGTCGGTACACGCCCCTAACGCCGAGTTAGCCGCCGTTTTTGCCAAAGAACAATACTCACGCCGTGGGCAGTGCGTCAACCTCTGGGTGGCCCCTACCAGCAGCATCTACGCCACAGCGTATGAAGATGCCGACATTTTTGAGACAACACCTAGCAAGTACCACAGAGATCCTGAGAGTTACAAGGTGATGGACCGCATTCAAGCTTACAAACAAAAACAAAACGCTTAAGCCATGGAAATGACCGAAAGACACGTAATGGGCTTGATTGAGCTCTTGTACAAAATGGCCGACGACCAATTGATCATGGGTCACCGCAACTCGGAATGGACCGGATTGGGCCCTATTTTGGAAGAAGACATAGCCTTTTCCAGCATGGCCCAAGATAAAATTGGCCAATCCCTGGCCATGTTTGAATTGTTGCACGAACTGGGCGAACAAGACCCTGATACCGTGGCCTTTACACGAAATGCTGAACAGTTTCATTGCTGCCAGCTAGTCGAGGCTCCCATCGGTGAATTCAACTTCTCCATCGTGCGCCAGTACCTATTCGATCAAGCAGAGGCTCTGCGTTTTGAAATGCTCACCTCTTCAGTCTATGAACCGCTGGCCATGGTAGCCCGAAAGTTTCGCGGTGAGATCAAGTACCATGTGATGCACGGAAAAACTTGGATCAAGCAGTTGGCCGAAGGAAACTCAGAGAGCCATCAGCGCATGCAAGAGGCTTTGAACGAAGTATGGCCCTTAGCCCTAGGCATTTTCGAAGAGGGCGAGTACGAAAAAGAAATTTCAGAAGTCAACATATTCGCCGGTGAAGCGGCCTTGAAATCCCGGTGGATGGAAACAGTGGTTCCTTTCCTTGAATCTTGTGAATTAAGCATACCCACAGGCGATGCTGTTATGGGAGGCCGCAAAGGCCAACACAGCCCAGCATTGCAGCCGTTATTGGATGAGATGTGCGAAGTATTTCGCATAGACCCCAGCGCAGAGTGGTAAGTCAACGGGATGAAAACTACTGATTTTCCCGCACCCCACCCCCTTTATGGTCTGGCGTTAAACTCGCGGGAACAAGTCATCTTGGATGCCCTAGAATCGGTACTCGACCCTGAAATCCCAACCTTGAATATCCTGGATTTGGGCATTGTCACTCACATTGCTTCCGAGCAGGATGGACATGCCCAAGTTCAATTGACCCCCACATTTTCGGGATGCCCTGCGTTAAAAATCATGGAGACTTTGGTCCATGATGCCTTGCAACAAGCGGGATTTGCGCAAGCGACGGTTAAAACCTCATTTGAAACTGCCTGGAATTCAAATCTGATCAGCGAGAGAGGATTGGAATCGTTGAAAAAGCACGGTTTAGCTCCTCCACCAAGGCATGAGGGCTACATCGAACTCGATGTGCTCAGTGATACCCCTTGCCCACTCTGTGGCAGCCGAAACACCACCTTGCAAACTCCATTTGGGCCAACGCTGTGTCGAAGCATGCATTACTGCAATCACTGTAAAAATGGGTTTGAAGGGTTTAAACCCGTCGAATGAGACTCCCTTTTCAGGGCTGAATGACCAAGGAACAAGCGGAGTTCCGCCCATCGGGCCATTCGACCAACACCTGATAAATTCCAGCCGGCCAATTCTCTGAACTCCATTGAGTAATAGCCTGCCCCTCGTATACCTTCTGACCCATAGAGGAATACACCTTCAATCGGGATGCGGGGATGCCATAATCGAAGTGCACGACTCCGTTTGTGGGGTTTGGCCAAACACGAAGGTTCGACGCTTTGATCTCCTGAGCTTGGTACAGAGGGTCGTGTAGGCTACACCAGTCGTGCATGAGCTGATAAGCCCTGAAGGATTGCAAACGACCCGAACTCTTTGTTCTAGTGGCAAATGCTGTCATCGTATCTACGGAGGCCATCAACCACGAAGTCATCAATCTCAATGCACTGTCAGGATCTTGTTCTCGCAAATCCAAATAGGCGAAACACGACTCTGCGTGTAGGAGCAATAAGGTACCGGAAACCTGAGGGGCTGCAAATGAGGTACCCCCTCCACTTTTATAAGGATTGGAAGGGTTTTTACTGTATACGCGAGTGGTATGAACCCCTTCACCGGGTGCCGATAAATCGACAAACTCAGTCGAGTAACCTGACCCTATGGGTTTGTCATTAACATCGCTATTGCTGACAACAATGAGGTACTTTGACGAACACAAGGAAGGGATATCACCGCTTGAACCAATGTCAATATTTTGATTGGTGGTTGCTGCGACCGAGATAATTCCGACGCTACCTAATGAATCAAACATGGCACACCAAAGCGGAGCGTCTTCTGGAAAAGCATTGTCCATACCCACCGACATATTGAGCACCGAAATTGGAGCTCCTTTGCTTCCTTGACTTTGCAACCACAATTGTTTCTGACGATAGGCGTATACCATACCCCTGATAACTCCAAGATCGGTATCTACTCCATTGCTGGGGTAACATAAAATGGGCATAAGCTTTGCTTCGGGAACCACCCCGGAAACTCCTATCCCATTGTTGCCCCTAGCGCCTAGAACTCCACCCACCATGGTACCGTGTTCGTAGTATACAGACTCGCTATTGAATACTTGAGGAGACTTGTCTCCGCTGTTCCACCCAAAGACATCGTCTACATAACCGTTACCGTCATCGTCAATGCCATTCCAAGGAATTTCTTGTGTGTTGACCCAAATATTGTCAACCAAATCAGGGTGAGAAGTATCCAACCCGTCATCAACCAGAGCCACAACGAGCTGGGTTCCTCGCCGCGTTTGATTGGTTCGCTGATAATCCCAGAGATTGGGAGCTTGAATTAAGGGCAAGTATTTCTGCAGGGAAAGTTCAGCATCATTGGGGACATACCGACGCTGTATGGACCTCTCCCTTTGCCATAAAGCCACATATGTAGGCCACTCATTTTGGGGAACCTCATTCTTCACATGATACATTCCCCATTCTTCGCAAATGGCCTCAACCTCTAATTGCCGGTCGCTCGCCCATGCATAAAACGCTTCTGCATCTGAAGCTTTTCTCAATTGAACGGTGACCTGAGCCGACAATGCCGAAGCCCACATCAAGACCAAGCCCACCAAGAGACGCATGCCCAAAAATACAAAGGCCCGAACATTGGATGTTCGGGCCTTGGAAAAATTTCAAAAAAAGAACTTAACGGTTTTCGCGACTGGCACGGCGTGCTTCGCGCTCACGAACCTTCTCCAAGTAAGAATCTATGGCCGCTTTGGCGGTGGCTGCTTGAGTGTCTTCTGGACGAACTTCAATGGCCTTACCGAAATACTCACTGGCTAACTCGTAATTCTTACGGGTTTGAGCAGCCATAGCCATCTTAACATAGGTATAACCTATTTCATTGCGGAAAGACTCTTTTTGCTCCTCACTCAACTTAGAAATCCAAGTCATGTAGGTGGCACTCGCCATTCCCAAGCTATCGCTTTTATCCATGTCATAATACGTATCGGCGATCAATTTATACCCTGATACGTAATTGGAGTCAGCCGCAATCAAGCCGCTGTAAATCTCCAATGCTTCAACATTTCGGCCCTGTTTGCTCAAACTACGACCCCAGAAATACATATCGCGATCGTTGAGGGTACCCAACTTCACTTGCTTCAACTTGAATACTTCAGAAGCGTACTCCCATTCATCTTGGCCATAGTACATATTCTGAACCCGATCGTACCACATTTCAGAAGCGCGAGCAGTATCGCTTAAGCACTGCTTAATCAACACAAAACCAGCATCAATCTGCCCGTTTTTGTGCATCAACAAACCTTTAACCAAGGTTTCATTTGGAGACAACATGCGGTTGTACTGCTTGACGAATTTGGTCTCGTACAAATCCATGTTGTTCAAACCTTTTTGAATGTCTTCAGCTGATGCATTCTCCAGTTCAGCCACGGCAAAGGCAATGACACCGTACAAACTTGGAATGGCTTTTTCCCCCATTAAGGTTTCGGCCTCCTGAATGCAATCCAAGAATTGTTTGTTGAAATACAAAGCTTGCACATATTTCACACGAGCCGATGTATTGTTGTTGCGCTTCAGGTATTGCTGGTAATAGTAAACCGCTGAATCACGGTTCCCCATCAAGCCCATGAGGTCAGCCAATTGGCGATAAGCAGGAGCATAGTCAACGTCTTTCGCGATAGCTTCTTCTACACGCAATTTGGACAAATCGTAATTGCGAACACGCTGATAAACCAAGGCTTCGCGCAGCAAAGGACGAGGATCTTCAACGGCTTCGTATCCAGACAGAATAAACTGCTGCACAGCCAGAGATGCATCACCAGGATTCGCCGTCCACAAGGCGTCGCCCTTCATCAACTTCGCTTCAAAATCGTCGTTCGACTCATTCAAATAAGTCAGGGCTTTTTGAGCGTTGGCCAACAATTTGCTCTTGGGAGCAAAATCCACCATCAAATATGCGCGACCAATTTCTTTGTTCACGACACCCAACATTTTCTTGCTGGTTTGACGAGCTTGAGCAAACAACAATTCAGCTTCGATGTCTTTCCCTTGACGCAAGGCCATGTTGCCTTTACCTACGTAACACAACCAAGCCTTTTTGGGATTGGCCAACAAGCCTTTATCAAAGTAGGCAATGGCCTGTAGAGAGTCGCCCTTCATGATGGCATTCAACCCGGCATAGTAGTAATTGTCAACTACTTTGGCTTTGGCGACAATCAAAGAATTGTACACCTTCTCGGCATCTTCGAATTGCTCGTTGCGAGTCAAACGCTGAGCTTCTTTCAAACTTTGGGCTTGAAGTGCGGTAGCAGCAAAGGCAACGAGAATTAAGGCAATATTTCGTAACTGTTTCATTGGAAAGGTGCAAAGGAACAACATAGTATTTTTTTCAGGGTTATGAAATGAAGAATTATGACCAGAAAAGTCAAAAATTGTTCCAAAAAGTTCTGCAATTACTGCAACTGTATCGTTCTGGCCGGTTGTGTATAAGGCAATAGGCCCGATTTCTTGGCAATAATTTGTCCGGGTTGGGATGAAACGAAAGCCATTAAGCCAGCGGCCAACCCACTGTAACCTTGAAGATCATACGCCACTATGGGTTGAATCATCGGGTAGCGATTTCGCACAATATCACTTTGGAATGGACCTACGAATTCCCCAGTTTGGGTGTTTTCTAAGGTAAGGGGCTTGCACTCACCGCGATATTGAAGAGAAAGTGCGTCTTTCTTATCGGCGATGGCATTCAGAGATACCAAACCAATGGCAGTGGGATCTTGGTTCAGTTTGGCCATTAATGCATCCAAACTCCCTGCTTCCAAGACGCGCCAAGTACTGGAATCCAGGCTCCCATTTTTCGCATAGCCAATAGCCGAGCGCAGTTCACTGCCCTTTCGATCACATACCCAAACTCCCTTTTGAGTAAGATGAAAATAAAATTCTTTCCAGCTCAATTGGTTCAAGGATGATTGGCGACCCACTACAACCGCCACGCTTGTTTTAGCCACTTCTACCGAGCGCACTTGAACGCCGCGGCTCTCCAAAGCTCTTACTTCATGGCTATCCAAATACCTATGCAAATAAAACGACTCTATTTGTGACTGTTCTACCGCTTGCAACATTTGGGTTTCAGACATAAAAACAGGTTCAATGTGTGCATTGGGATAATCAACTTCAAATTGATCCAACCACTGATTAACCACAAAACTATCACCCGCATCAAAAGCCGTTTTCAAGTGACCCGCCGTTGGCACATCTTGCCCCTCCTGCTGAAAATTAAAGGGAGTGCAGGCACTTAGACCTAGAGAAGATGTCCATAATAACAAGACTAACGTAAAGGAATGATGGTCGTCCCGTTTCTTTTTGACCCATTGCAAATAGGCTGTGTAATATCGAAATAGCGCCCACAGCAACAACACCCAAGCCAAGGGGTTGCCCCACTTTCCCGCTTCGGGCATCATGTTCAAGGCTGGCCTCTCAACAAACAAGTACAGAGCCATAGCCAAGAACAGCGTTCCTGAAATCAAATTGTATTTGTACCCCGTTCGCACCCTACAAAAATAAAGCCCCGGGCTTGCGCCCGGGGCTTTATTGCATCATTTCAATAAAAAGATTACTTGACCATCATGGTGCGGCTAACGCTGCTAGCACCTGAAATCAACGTATAGGTGTAGATACCGCTGGTCAAACCATCAGCGTTGATGGTCAACACGTGGTTGCCTTTCATCAAGTTGTTGGCTACCTCAGTCTTTACCAATGCTCCCATAGTGTTGCGAACTTCAATGGTCACATCGCCAGGACGAGTCAAATACACCATTACTTGGGTATTGTCTTCGAAGGGGTTGGGATAGTTCTGGTTCACAACCATCACTTCGCCAGTGTTTGGTCTTTCTACATTTACACCCCACAACATTCCAATGTTTCCGGCTTTGATCTCTGATACGGGAATGGCTTGGTAGTACATGGTGTTCAAAATCACAGGGTGGTTACCGAAAGAGGCAGAGTTGTTCTGCAAATTGGTACCCGCAATTTCATCTTGTTGCCACATAACGTGCAAGAAATCATTGGCTTGACGTGCCACAGTGGGAAAATCATCTTCACGCTGCAACCGTTGGGTAATGTTCTGTTCAGCACTCCAAGTAGCACCGCCATCGGTAGAATATACAACACCAAGATCACGGAAGTTTGCACCCAAGTCAGAGAAGTCCTCTTCCATGGGAACAGAGAATACACAGTAGATGGTTCCATCAGCTCCAATTGAGCTAACCGGCTGGCGCATGGCCGAGGTATTACCCAAACGAGCTACGGTATTCAACCCAGAAGGCACGTTACCACTAGACAAGGAAGCATAGGTAGACTGATCCAAGCTATTGATTCCATCATCGGTGCGGTCAAAAGAAGCACCAGAAGCGATGATTTGGCTATTGCCAGTTGATTCGCTCCAATGAACGATGCCTTGCAAGCCAGGGAAGAAGCTGTAAGAACCATCGGTGGTATCATCGTTGAAAACGCGACCCAATCCCCAGAATACATGCAACTGACCGTTGTCGTCAATCAAAACATCAACTGAGCCGTCGTTGGTCAAAGGAGTATCCAGCATTTGCTTGCTGTCAGTCCAGGGAGCGTAGGGGAATGAATCAGCCATGATGCGGGTCCAGTTGTCGCCGTTATCCGTGCTTTTGAATACAACAACGCCTTGCAACAAGTCACCGTTTACTACGGCTACAGTATTGCCTTTCACATCGATGGCGTATTGATCAGCACCGCCATAATTGGTCAAAGTGCTATCGAAACCAGGGAAAACGGTGTGCTTTTTATCCCAGGTTTGGCCTCCGTCAGTAGAACGGCTGTATACCATAGGAGCGAAAACACCTTGACGCGTAGGAGCGCGTTTTTCGCCAGGAGCCGCTGAATCAGTATAGCTGCAAATGAAGTGAATGTTGTCACCATTGCTGGCCGCACGACCCCAAATGGGCTTGTAAGGAGCTTCATCCAACACATAGGTCGTAGTGCTTGGACGGCTGCTAGCGCTGCTGCTCTTAGTGAAATAGAAACCACCATTAGAGGCATCGTGAGCCATGGTAAATACGCTACCATCAGCCAAAAGGCCAATGCTGGGCCAACCCGAACGCTGAGTAGGTTCAACCTTGGTGGCCGTAGGGCTACCCCAGTTACCATCTTTATCAGCGAAGTTATAACCCGTACCGCGACCAGGGAATCCAATAGCATCGCTAGGAGAAGTGGTCCATGTCGCAGAGACTGCACCGTCGGGATGCAAGACCAAGCGACGAGGCATAGCATAGTTGGTCTGCAAATCGTAGTAGGTAGATCCCACTTCAATGAAGCTGTTATAATCCACACCGCGGCCTGAAATACCTTTGCGAGCCTGACCAAAACCGCCGTTATCGGCTTGATCAACCAGAACTTTCGAGGACTGAGAAGATTGGGCCTCGCCCATCCACATTCCGTTCAATTGCTGGGCTGGAATTTGAGCGCTAATGCTGCCCACTGCCAATGCCGAACCCAGGAGTACGTACAGTTTTTTCATAGTTTGTTTGAAACAAATTACGGAAAAATTAAGCAAATAAACGAAGACCCGAGACTCCCAATTTCACAGGAATCAAGTTTGGCTTGGTTTGAGAATTTGCACGACAGCTTCAGCCAATAGATCGCCATCGCTGGCTGAACCCCGGTGAACTCCTTTTAGTCGCAAATCCAAGTACTTAATGGCATTGAAAACCCTCTCCAATTCTGGAGCTGAATAATTGCGAGCCGCCATCACGTATTCATCCACAAAAAAGGGATTAACGCCTAAGGCCGAAGCTAATTCTTGCTTGGATCGCGCTTGGGTATTTTGGACTTTAAGCACCTTCGAGAAATAGTTATACAGGGCTGGAACACTTCTCAACAGCTCCCCTTTTTCACTTCGAGTACCCATTTGATGGGCTATCTGAACACATTTATTGAAATTTCTGGAAGCCAGAGCGCTTTGCAATTCAAAGACATTGTATTCGCGATTAAAGTCTACATGCTGTTCAATGTGCACGGCACGAACAAAATCATCGGTCATGTGCACAAAGACTTTGTCAAGCTCGTTATGAATAACAGTCAGGTCTGCCCCGAGCAAATCAATCAGCATATTAGCGGCCGTTGAATCAATGCTCTTGCCTTTCAGACGGCAATACTCAGGAATCCAATCTCGGAGCTGATAATCACGGAGTTTATCGGCCAGATACACCGAATGCTTGCCCAAGGCCTTACCCACTTTCAAGCGCATATCAAATTTGGCACCTCGATAGACCAGTACCAATACTGTACTTTCCAGCGGATTTTCAGCATAGGCCAACAATTTGTCCCAATCTTTAAGGTGCTGGGCATCTTTGACAATAATGAGCTGGTAGCGGCTCATCATCGGGTAGCGTCTAGCGGTTGAAACCAAATCGGTCATGCTGATTTCCTTACCGTAGACCAAGGTTTGGTTAAAACTTCGTTCGGCTGGTTGCAAGACTTTTTCTTCCAACTTCTCGGCTAAGGCATCCAAAAAGTAAGTCTCCTCCCCATGCAGCAAGTACAAGGGCGAAAACTTCCCTTCATCGATCGATTTCGATGCCGCTAAAAATTGCGATATGGTCTCGGCCATTTTTGCCATACACCCTACCTTCGAGAGGTGGAACAGCTGAACTTTCCGGAATTCTCATTCCGCATTCAGGATGTGGGGCAAAAAAAATCGATTTTCGATCCCGTTCGAAAAAAATTTATCCCCCTAACGCCCGAAGAGTGGGTCAGGCAGCATTGTTTGCAAACGCTAAACACGGTTTACCATCTCTCTTTCCAGCGCATAGCCGTCGAACGCGGCCTTAAGGTGGCCGGATTGGAGAAACGGTTTGACATCGTGGCTTTTGACCGTCAGGGCAAGCCCCTTCTACTCGTGGAATGCAAGGCTCCTGAAGTCGCTATTAAGCCCGAAACGATCCTTCAAATTCTGGGCTACAACAATTCTCTACAGTGCCCATGGCTGTGGATTACAAACGGACGGGACCACCATTGGGCCCAATGCACAGACGGAAATTGCCAGCCTAGTGAATTTCCTGAGCTTTTGGAATCACCAGGCGTCTAACAACCACTCCTGTTTACCTGATTCCACTCGAACCGTAGCATCGCAGCGTCGATCGCGGAAGGGATCGTGGTCTATGTAGGTAGAATCTTGGTTTTGCAACAAGGGACTTGCCGTCCAACGACCGGCCAAGACTTGCTCCAAACAATGCTTGGCTCTCTCTGCTTTGAATACCTCAGCATTCCATTGTACAGGCTGACCTGAAGCCCATTGCACATAAGCCAATTCAACCTGCGCCGACAACCAATGAGCATCCTTCCAAGTGGGCTCCAAGCTATTTTCCGGCACGAGTTCCCATTGTGTAATAGCACTAGCATGAACCTTTTGTTGACCTTGTTGAAATTCACCCAGCCAGCGCAATCGTGATCGGCCAAAGGCTTCGGCTTGAAATTGAACAGCCCCAATAAGCGATACCCAGTTTTTTGAGGCCTTTATGGCAAAGCTATCTGAACTGCTCCAATTGATGGATAGACTATCTCCTTTTGCAATGGGCCAATTCATTCCCGAAAGGCTCAAAGTTCCGCGAACCCAAGACCCATCGGCCCATTGCATACCGGGCCCAAAGTCCACCTGAAGGGCCCATCCGTCGAGATCATTTGCCACGCTATCCATCCAGCGACGTGTAGCCGCTGCAGGCCAAAACTCTTCGCCCATTGAAAGAGCCTCAAGGGCATTATGGCTGCGAACCAGTACAGAACTGAATTCCGCTAAACGCTGAGCCGGCTCGTAGGCAGGGGTCTCTGACTGGTCATTGCGACAAGAAACCAAGACAAACACCAAGGTTATAATTCCGAAAACTTGATTACGAAACATGATCCATAGCGCGCAAAATCGAAGCACAAGCGCGATCGATTTCTTCGAAAGTGATACTCAAAGGTGGGGCCAAACGAAGGCAAGAAGGCTCGTATAAGAACCAATCGGAGAAAACGCCTTCATGCTCCAATAGGTATCGTATGGCCGCCATACACTGCTCATTGGACTCGACTTGAACAGCCAGCAACAAGCCCAAACCACGAACTTCAGTTATTCGACGGTGAATCAACTGATTTTTGAATCGATTGGATTTCTCATGAATCTGGAAATTGTCCAGTTCTTCAACGACGATAGACAGCGCTTCATCAGCCGCTGCACAAACCAAGGCATTGCCGCCAAACGTACTCAAGTGTCCTAAAATGGGTTTGTCACTGAATTGCAACATGAGTTCAGGCCTGCTAACAAATGCACCAATGGGCAGCCCCCCTCCTAAGGCTTTGCCAAGCAGTAAGACATCGGGAACCACAGCATATTGCTCAAAACAGAACAAAGTACCGGTTCGTCCTATACCGGTTTGAATTTCGTCAAAAACCAACAAAGACTGGGTTCGATCACAATAGGCGCGCAAAGCTTGAATGTACTCCTTGTCTGACACTTTCGAACCTCGCTCAGCCTGAACCAATTCTACGAAAATAGCGGCCACTCCTTCTTCTGGAAGCTTTTCAATGGCTGACATGTCGTTTTGATGCATGAATCGAACACCCGGCAATAGCGGATGGTACTTTTGGCTGTAATACTCATGACTCATTAGGCTGAGAGGGCCTTGGGTGGAACCATGGTATGCATCTGTTTGGGCCACAAAAGCAGAGCGCCCCGTACAACGCTTGGCCAATTTCATAGCACCTTCTACAGCCTCTGAACCGCTGTTGGTAAAGAAAGTCATAGACAAAGAGGCCGGCAAGGCCGAGGCCAATCGCGCACCCAATTGAGAGGAGGGCGCTTGAACCGTCTCTCCATAAACCATGGTATGCAGGAAACAGTCAGCCTGATCTTTGATTCGTTGAACGATTCGAGGATGATTATGCCCAAGCGAGCTTACAGAGATACCGGAAATCAAATCCAAGTAGGCCTTTCCGGCTGGGTCGTAGAGATAATGTCCCTCAGCCCTGGCGATTTCCAAGCCCAAGGGAGCTGGACTGGTTTGGGCCAAATGCGCAAAAAAAGCTTCTCTTGGACTCAAGTGCATTTGACAAAGGTACTAGGCATATAAACAAAAAAACCCCGCCAAGGCGGGGTTTTTCGAGTTGTAATGAATTACTTCATGCTGCTGCTCAACTCAGCACCAGCTTTGAAACGTACCACTGTTTTGGCAGCAATGGTGATTTCTTTACCGGTCTGAGGGTTGCGGCCCTTACGAGCACCACGGCTAGAAGTAGAGAAAGTACCGAATCCAACAAGGATTACTTTGTCTCCACCTTTCAAGGCGTCAGTGATAGAACCAGTTACGCTGTTCAAAGCAGCAGTAGCTTGGGCTTTGGTGATTCCAGCATCGCTGGCAATCTTTCCGATCAAATCAGATTTGTTCATATAAGTAGTTATTAGAGATTGTTAACTTTCCAAAAGTAAACATCCCTCAGAGATACGCAAGTACTTGATGCCACTAGGGAGGACGAACTTATTCACGAGAAATTCACATTCATACTCCCTCGTGAGCACACCCCTAGGAATATGGCGCAACCAATTGATTAACAGCGAAGTAGAGCATTTCATTTGGCTCTGGTCGATTCCAGACCAACTTAGCTTGACTGTAATACACACCCCTAGATTCCAATATTTCGGTCAATTTGACCTGGATTTGATCCCGATCAAGGCCGAAAAACAAGGGCCTTTCCTGCTTAGACTCCGCAATTCTATCCACCAATAGGGTTCGATCGGTATTCAAATACACGGTCAAACCACGGCTAGTCATGTAGGACATATTATCATGAAAAGCGGCCGTTCCACCTCCACAACCTACAACAATGTTGCTTTGTGTACTGACTTCTCTCAATACCTTGGCCTCAATTTCCCGAAACTGTTCTTCGCCTTTTTCCATGAACAGCTGAGGAACAGATGAACCTGTTTGTTCCATGATGGCATGATCGAGATCTACGGGAGTCCAACCTAGGCGTTCTGCCAACCATACTGCCACGGTGCTTTTTCCTGCGGCGGGAAGTCCTACTAAATAAATCTTGTTCATGCCGTTCACTAGTCCTGCCCTCTCAATCGAGGGTCCATCCAAACATACAACCGCTCTGTTAGGCTATGCATGAGGAAAAACACACAAGCTGTGAATAACACCGCTCCCATGATCACTGGCAAATCACTCTGTTGTAGCGCATCAATGGTCACCTTACCCAAGCCCTTCCATTGAAAGATATATTCGGTAAAAAAGGAACCCGCCAACAAGCTAGAGAACCATCCGCCGATGCTTGTAACCAAAGGATTTAACGCATTCGGCAAGGCGTGCCTAAACACAACTTGCGTCTCTGTCAGACCCTTGGCTCTTGCCAGGCGAACATAGTCTTGGGAGAGTACATCCACCAGGGTATTTCGGGTCAATTGAACAAATACAGCCAATGGGCGAATGCCCAAGGCAATCGATGGCAATACCAAATGGTCCAAGCGCAAATGAAGCGATTCACCGAGGCTATCCAGCTCATACAGAGAGCCTGTCATGCTCAATCCCGTTTGGTGACTGTACACAAATCCGAACAGCCAAGAAATAACCATGGCCGAGAAGAAACTGGGCACCGAAATCCCCAGTGCAGAACCTGCCGTCAGGGCATGATCTACCCAAGTTCCTTTTTTCAAGGCTGCCAAAATGCCCATAGGTACCCCTAGAAGCAAAGCAATCACCATGGCACTTAAGGCTAAGACGGCCGTACCTAACAATGCTTCCATCAACAAACGGGCTACCGGCTGTTGATTGACAAATGACTTTCTGAGGTAAGGCCATTTCAGCCACAGGGAAACCGAACCCATGGAAATAGCGACTCCCGAGAGCTGCCTCGTTTTATCAGTGTCATTGGCATACACCGATATAGGGCTTAAATCATTCGCATACAGGAGAAATTGGGTAGGCAGTGGTTGGTCCAATCCCAAATCCTTGACGATGGCCTGGGTGGTCGCCGCATCTGAACGCTGACCTGTAAGCAGTTGATCTGCACTAGGCAAGGCTTGAAACAAGCTAAACACGATGACCAGTAGACCCATCATGACAGCCAGAAAAAAGCCCAACTTTCTCATCAGTCTTTCATGAGTTTGGAATCAAATACCGAAGGGCTTGGCAAATGACGCCCGCTCCATTTTTTCAGCACCACTGGACCTTTAAACAAATACAAAGTCGGGTTGTAGCGAGCCATAGTCATCAAGGTTTTTTGGTCGGTCGAATGGAAAGAGAAGCCCAAGTCGTTGGTTTTGGCAAACTCAGCGGCAATATCTGAAGAGGTTGAGCTTAAGGCATAGAAGGGCTGCCCCTGAGTGGCGGCCATTTTTGCCAATGGCTTAATGGCTTCGAAAGCGGGCTTATAGGCACTCTCCAAGAAGGTGGCTACGAAAACCCATTGATACCCCTCGTGCTGGAGGAACTCTTCTGTTTTGTCGATACCTTTTTCTATATCGATGATGCTAAAATCATGAATGGGCCACTGATAGCCTTTGACAATGACTTCTTCAATACGATCGCTGTATTCGAATCCTTTCTCGGCCCATGCCGCGTACCCTGATGCATCGGTGTGAACGGTATCTGCCCCTTTTTTCAAGACAAAGGTGATGCGCATGCTGTCAGAAGCGCGTTCACCCGGAGGCAAAGTTTCCATAATGGCTTTGATGTCATTGCCTTCTTTATAAGGCAGGAAGTCCCAAACGGGTAAGTAGAGGTAACATACGAAGGCAAAAACACTCAATCCAGCAGCCATCACAGCCATTAACTTGTGTCCAAATGGACGGCTGAACCAAGCCACATTGTGACGAAGCCCCAGTATAAGTATGGTCACCATGCCACTGAGTACTAGGTCTTTTTTAAATGAGGTCCAAGGCTCAAGCTTGAGAAAATCGCCAAAGCAACCGCAATCGGTTACTTTGTTGAAATAGGCCGAGTAACCGGTTAAAAAAGTAAAAAATACAATGAGCACAGCCGTGAGAGCCACCGTGATATTCATCTCATAACCGATGAGCATGGCAACCCCTAACAATACTTCCAAGGCACAAAAGAAGCCACTCAACCAAAGGCTATAATCTTTAAGCCCTTTGAAAAAACCCCTCATGGCAGATTCTGGCTTGACCCACTGCTTGACTTCCAAGGAGACGGTATAATCAGGGGTAGCGGCCAGCTCGCTGGCCGCGAGCATTTGAGATTGGGATTCACTTCTGTTTGATAGTACGAGCTTTAGAGAATGAGCAGAAACAGCTGTGTCGCGGACATCCAATTGGCCTTTAGTCATTCCCGACTCTTGCAGGGTGTAACGAAAATCAAAACCGTCTGATTCTGACTGAATCGAAAACTCTTTAGCCCCATCAAAAGAGTAGAGTTGAACGAACTCCGCTTCAGAACTAGAAAGGGTTTCCCCTAACGAACCAATAGCTTCCATGCTCACAAACAGAGAATCTTGACGAGTAGAAACGTCTTCAGCAAAAACATCAAAATACTCATTGAGCTTTATGCTAAAACCACTGGGATCATTCAATTTGACAATTCCAGAGAAGACAAACAACAAGCCCGTCAGGTATCGAACAAGGACAAATGCGTATTTCATGGCCTTAACGCGGTAACATTATAAGGGCAAATATGGCGTAATTGATGATATCTTGATAGTTGGCATCGGCGCCTTCTGATATCTCGGTTTTGCCTAAGTTGTCTTCGATTTGTTTGATTCTGGCAATCTTTACCAAGATCATATCGGTGAAACTGCTGGGGCGCATGGCTCTCCAAACTTCACCATAGTCGGTATTTTTGAGCACCATGAGGTCATAGGTCTTTTTGGACCAAACATCATAGGTTTGGAGTATTTCATCCAGCGAACCAGGCTCTTTCCCTTGGGCTGAATAATGCAATTGAATCAACGCAATCAATCCGTAATTGACCAAACCCATGAATTCACCGCGCAAATCATCACCCACCGCATTTTGACCGCTTTCTTCGATGTTTCGAATGCGCTGAGCCTTTATGTAGAGTTGGTCGGTTAGACTGCTGGGCCGAAACAAGCGCCAAGAAGTGCCGTAATCGGCGTTCTTTTTAACAAAAATGGCTCGGCAATCGGCCGTAATTTCTTGGTATTCTTGTTGGGTCAGGTTCATGGATTATAGGGGTTCAGCTCTCAAACAAATATCGCATTAAATTATCAGACAGCCCCCCTTATACCCTCCAACTTGTGTAAATTGAACGAGCAATGAACGCCTCCTTTGAAGATTTGTACAACAAGTTGAATCCCGCTCAAAAAAGAGCCGTTGACGAAATTTATGGACCTGTAATGGTCATCGCCGGACCTGGCACAGGTAAAACACAAATCTTAGCGGCCCGCATTTTGAATATCCTTCAAAAGACAGACGCCCTGCCCAACAACATCTTGTGCCTTACCTACACAGAAGCCGGCGCAGCAGCCATGCATCAGCGCTTGAGTCAATTCATGGGCTCTGATGCCTACAAAGTAAACGTTCACACCTTTCACGGACTCTGCAATCGGGTGATTCAGGAGAATCCGCAGCGATTTTCCAAACGGGAATTAAGGGTCATGGACGATTTGGAACGCGTGCAACTGATTCAGGATATCATTGATGAACTCCCAAGTGATTCTCCTATAAAATCGTACTCCGAAAACCCTGTTCATTTGCGACGAAGCTTGAAGCAACTTTGGGATATCATGCAGGGAGAGCAATTAGGACCTGCCCAAATTGAATGCTGGATCGAGGCTTTAAAAGACCACGAAACGTATAAAACAGCCTTTCCCGAAGAAGTTTACAAAAGGCGCAGTGGCAATTTCATGCCCGGTGATTTGAGACTGGCGAAATACGAATCGAAACACGAAAATTGGCAGCGCTTGATTCAAGCTTCTCAGTTGTTCAGCCGATACAAAACATTGAAGCAGGAACGCGGAGTTTATGAATTTGCCGACATGATAGACTGGGTGGTCGAGGCATGGGCAGAAGGCGGTGATTTACTGCTGGACTACAAGGAACAGTTCCATTTTGTGTTGGTAGACGAATACCAGGATACCTCGGGACAACAAAATCAACTGCTTTTTTCTTTGATCGAAGACGAAGATCATAAGCCCAACTGCTTTGTAGTGGGCGATGATGACCAGAGCATTTACGCCTTTCAAGGTGCCGAGGTATCCAATATGCAACAATTTGTCAAACGATATGAGCAAGCGGGTACCTTGACAACCGTAATGCTAACGGACAACTATCGCAGTAGCCAAAGCATTCTTGATTGCTCCCGTACACTCATCGAGCACAACCAACAGCGACTGGTCAATCAAAACCAGCACTTGAGCAAAATCCTTTCTGCCGCGGGCCCGAATGTTCATTACGACAACATCCAACCCGATGTGCATCGCTACCAAAACGAATTCCAAGAAGCTTGCGGAATTGCCCATGCCATTCAACAACTCAAAGAAGAAGGGGTTCCCTTAAAAGAAATAGCGGTGCTGTATGCTCAACACAAACACGCTAACGCACTGCTCGATCTATTCCCTACCCTAGAAATTGATGCGGTTCAAACCCGATCAATGGATGCACTAGCCGAGCCAATCATTGAACATTTGCTGCAATGGCTGGAATACATAGCCAGCGAATCAGAACTAGCCAATTCAGCTGACCATATGGTGTATCGACTCTTGCTCAGTCCCCTTTATCAGGTTTCGCCCTATGAACTCAACCTTTTGGCCATGGAAATATCTGAGCACAACAGAAACCAGCAGAACAAAACTAAATTCTGGAGGGATTGCTTGTTTGAAGCGGCTCAAAACCAACCAGGTTCTGCCTTAGCCAAGCTGCACCAAAACATTGAAAATTGGATCAAAACGAGCACCATGGGTACCGTTCCTCAACTGATTCAATCGCTTTACAACGAAGGACAATTCATTTCGCAAGCCTTCCAACTCGGCAATCCCGAGTGGGCCTTAGAAGTATTAGAGTCCTTTTTGGAATTTGCCTCTAACCAAACCCGTCGTCAACCCTTTCAACGCTTATCTGATTTCCTCGGCACCGTAAAAACGATGAAGGAAAATGAAATTCGAGTGTCCATTCAAAAGCGAATTGGAACGCAAGATGGGGTCCAATTGCTCACGGCACATGGCTCTAAGGGCTTAGAATTCGACCATGTATTTTTGATTCGAGCCAATGAATCTTCTTGGGAAAAAGAGCGAAACAGAGTGATGCCTTATGATTTGGGCAAACTGCTAGATGGCCATCAGCGTAGTTTGCAAAGCCAATCAGTTCCTGAAGAAGCCTTTGAGGAGCGTAGACGATTGTTTTTTGTGGCTATGACTAGAGCCCGGAAGCAGTTTCATTGCAGCTTCATTGACCAATCGGCTACTGGAAGCGAGCGGGCACAAAAACCCAGTGTATTCGTATACGATGCATTGCAATCAGTCCCCGACAAACCAGTGGCTCTTCCTCTGAGTTTGAATAGATGGGCGGCTGAACAACGCTTGATGCGCCAAAGCAAACCACGTTTAGAGGCAGAAAAATTGGACTGGATACAAAACCGAATGTCTCAATTCCGTTACTCTCCCAGCTCCTTGCACCAACTGCTGGAATGCGGCATTTCTTTTTATTTCAACCGTGTAGTTCGAGTACCCAGCGCTCCCAGCGAGTCAGCCGCCTTTGGAACGGCGATACACAATGCATTTTCCGAATGGATACGCATGGGGCAAGCCGGAATTTGGTGGAACGAAGAAGAACTAGTCAAACAATTCGAACGCGAGATGTTCTATGAGCGACATGCCTTTTCCCGGAAACAATTCGACAAGCGATTGGATCAAGGTCGTTCACAATTACCCCTCTATCATAGGGCCCATCAAGCAGAAGTGCAATCAGAAGGTTTGGCCCTCACCGAGAAGAGCCTTCAAGCCGTGATTGAGGGGGTTCCCGTTTCTGGAAAATCTGACAAATTGGTTTTTAGAGGCAACAAAGTAACCATAGTGGATTACAAAACGGGAGCAGCTAAAAACCTGATCAACAAGAGCAAAGCTCCGGCAGCCCTCGATCTGGACAAGATCCCAAACAGCCACTGGTTCCAACTGGGTGTTTACACCCTATTGGTAAACGCACAAACCCAAAAAGACTGGCAGGCCGAGATGGCTATATTGGAAGGTGTACTCCCCGATGAATGGGGGCAATTCAAACGAGTCAAAATTCACTACACAGAGGAGGAGCTAAACTGGATAAGGGCTTGGATGGCTCATGCCAAATCGAAGGTAGATTCGTTGGAATTCCTTAGCGGCTGTGGAAAGTGTGAATGGTGTGAATTCGCTAAAGCTAGTGGCCAATCGGCCCTACCTCAATTGGAAGATGACACCCATTAACAGTAGGCAAACGTTCATTCAGACAAACATCATCTACCCTACAAAGAAGTCGTGGGTAAATTGAGTTTTCTAACCGCTTTTTCGCAGCACAATTCTTCGGCCTTCTTACGGTTGGCATTTCGCTCGGTAAACCATTCAACCCCATCTATCAATAAGGTGACATTTTTCAATTCTGCTTTCTCAGAATCGTTACTGACAACGAAATCAAAGGGTTTTTTATTTTTCTGGACCCACTTCAGCAAGATCGCTTTGTAACTTACCGTTGTTTCCATCAATTTATCAATATCAAGATACTGATCTACCAATCGTTCACGCACAAATCGATCAGCCACGCTGTAGCCCTTATCTACGAACAGTGCCCCAATCAATGCCTCTAAAGCGTTGCCGCCAATATTCTTCAATGCGGCTCTATTGCGACGCAAATCTCCATTGATATCCATCAAATCTGTCAAGCCCAATCGAGAGGCCAACTGGCCCAATTGATCTCGGTTGACAATTCGGGTGCGCATTTCTGTAAGGTATCCTTCGTCTTTGTAAGGGAAACGCAAAAACAGCAAATGAGCAATTGAGGCATCCAAAACGGCATCTCCCAAAAACTCGAGACGCTCATTATCAAATACTTTATTCGATGATTTTAGGCCATTGACCTCGGCAGAGGAACTGTGGCGCATGGCTTCTTTGTACACCGACAAACGCTTTGGCCGAACACCGGTAATGCGATAAAGTTGGTCTGAAAGAACCTTATTGGGGCCTAAACGGAGAGAAAATCTCAAGGGTTTAATCTTGGAATCGCTTGAAAATCACGGAAGCATTATGGCCTCCAAAACCAAATGTATTGCTCAACGCGGCTTGAATCTCGCGACGTTGTGGCTGGTTCAAAGTGAGATTCAGGTTGGAATCCAACTCGGGATCCACGTGGACGTGGTTGATGGTCGGGGGAATGATCCCATCGTTTACCGCCATGATGCAAGCAACAGCTTCTACAGCACCGGCACCTCCCAATAAATGACCTGTCATACTCTTAGTGCTGGATATATTCAACTTGTAAGCCTCTTCTCCAAAAACGCTTAAAATGGCTTTGGTTTCAGCTATATCACCCAAGGGCGTTGAAGTCCCGTGCACGTTGATGTAATCAATATCAGATGCCTGCATTCCAGCATCGGCTAGAGCTTGGCGCATGACATTGCTAGCACCCAATCCCTCTGGATGGGGGGCGGTCAAGTGATAGGCATCAGCGGTCATACCACCGCCTACCATTTCCGCATAAATTTTGGCTCCACGAGCCTTCGCATGTTCGTAATCCTCAAGGATTAGACAAGCCCCACCTTCTCCCATGACAAAACCATCTCGAGTTTGGTCGAAGGGACGGGAAGCTGTCATGTAATCATCGTTTCGCTCAGAAAGGGCTTTCATGTTGGAGAACCCTCCCATGGCGGGTTCATTCACGCAAGCTTCAGATCCACCAGCAACAATGGCGTCTGCTTTACCCAAACGAATCAAATTGAAGGCATCAATCAGTGCATGCGTAGAAGACGCACAGGCACTGACAGTTCCAAAATTAGGACCTCGGAACCCGTATTTCATAGATATGAAACCGGGAGCGATGTCAATGATCATCTTAGGAATAAAAAAGGGCGAGAAACGGGGAGTTCCATCGCCCTTAGCATAATCACATACTTCGTTGAAGAACGTAGTCAAACCTCCAATTCCTGCACCCCAAATAACCCCAATGCGATCGGGATCATAAGATTGTTCCAACAGGCCACTGTCTACGACAGCTTCATCAGCACATACGACACCAAATTGAGTAAAAGGGTCCATTTTTCGCGACTCTTTGCGATCCACAAAGTTCAAAATATCAAAATTCTTCACTTCGTGAGCGAACTTGACTTTGAAGTGTGTGGTGTCAAAGCGCGTAATGAGGCCTGCACCCGATTT
>JBJOHK010000009.1:0-15030 GCA_046047755.1 Bacteroidota bacterium
GCTCCGAGAATTTCTCATCGAAACCATTCTTCAAAATGGAGGTCATTTTGCCGCCAATTTAGGCGTTGTTGAATTGACGGTAGCCTTGCACCACGTCTTGGATTTCACCAAAGACAAACTAGTATTTGATGTAGGCCACCAAAGCTACGCCCACAAGGTACTCAGTGGCCGACGCGATCAATTGTCTAACATTCGCAGCTACCAGGGCTTGTCGGGTTTCCCCAACCGAAACGAAAGTGAATTTGATCATTTTGGAACAGGGCATTCCTCTACGGCCTTGTCAGCCATTATGGGCATGGCGCATTCGGCTCATTTGCAAGGAAAAAAGGCCAAATATGTGGCCGTCGTAGGTGACGGAGCCTTCACAGGAGGGATGATGTACGAAGCCTTGAACAATTTGCTTCAGTGCCCCAGCCCTGTTTGGCTAATATTGAATGACAACCAAATGGGCATCGACCCCAATACGGGTGCCTTGAATCAGCATTTATGCGACCAAGACGGAACCATTGCTCAATGGTGCCAGTGGTTTCATTTGGAATACAGCGGGCCCATTGACGGCCACTCCATTCCAGAGCTGCTTCAATCATTTCAAGACAATGGCCAACCCAAGCACCGTTTGATTCACATTAAAACGACCAAAGGAAAAGGATATGCACCCGCCGAAAAAGAACAAACCCGCTGGCACGCTACTTCCAAATTTGTTAAAATTGATCCGCAGCAGACCAAACGACCCAAAACCAAGTGGCAAGATTTGTTTGGAACGGTACTGTTACAAGAAGCCGAACGGCACCCTGATTTGGTCGGTATCAGCCCTGCTATGCCCACTTCATGTGGCATGGCCCCTGCCTTCCAACAATACCCCCATCGCTTTTGGGATACAGGCATCGCTGAACAGCATTCCGTCACCTTTGCAGCAGGCCTATCGGCGGCTGGAAGTCGGGTGGTATTGAATATATACTCTACGTTTCTTCAGCGAGCCATGGACCAGTGGGTGCACGATGTGGCCTTGCAAAATTTGGGCATTACCCTCTGCATAGACAGAGCGGGCTTAGTAGGAGAAGACGGGCCTACCCATCACGGAATGTTCGATCTCAATTGGCTATTGCCCATTCCAAACCTTTGCCTGTCAACACCAGGTAGCGCACAAGAGTTGCAACAAGCCATGCGCAGTAGCTTGGAACACAAATGGCTATGCGCCATTCGCTACCCTAGAGGCGAAGCTCAGCATGACCAGTTCGAAGATTTGCCCGGCAAAACACAATTTGACCCTATCCTTCTCCATACAGGAAAGAAAGTAGCCATATTGAGTTGTGGACCTTTGAGTTACGAACTACAAGAACTCCTTCAAGCGCAAAAATCACCCATTGCACTTTACCATTTCCCTTGGATTCGTCACCAAAAAGGGCTCATCCCCGCTCCACCTGAATTATCAGAATTCGAGCACGTTTTTACCGTTGAGGATGGAGCCATCATCGGCGGATGGGGTCACAGCCTTCGCTCGATTTCAGCCCAAGCCCAGCAGCTTTGGAAACATTTTGGCATTGGAGATCAGTTTGTGACTCACGGCAGCATCTCCCAACTTCGCGAAACCTGCGATTTAAGTCCAGAACAAATTCTAAAAGAGGCCATTAAGCACCTTTCTGAATAGTATTTACCCAATTTTGGATCAATACTTGACCCGCTGGAGTAAGGATACTTTCAGGGTGAAACTGAACCCCGTAATGCACAAGAGAGCCCGTATTCCATTCAATGGCCATGCATTCTCCTTCTTTGGTTTCAGCCAAGCTCTTGGCTTGAGATTGCGATAGAGATTGTAGGACTAAAGAGTGGTATCGCCCCACCTGCATAGGCGCTTTAATGGAAGCAAAAATGGGACCTTCGAAATGTTCCAAGAAACTGGGCTTCCCGTGCATAGGAACCTCAGCATGAACCAACTCTGCCCCAGCCAACTCACCCATAGCTTGCATACCCAAGCAAATACCCAACAGCGGCTTTGTTTGAGATGCTTTTTTCATGAAAGGCAATAAATCACCCGAACTTGAGGGGGTTCCTGGGCCTGGCCCAATGATCAATGCATCGTAACGATCGAGTAGAACTTCGTCCAATTCCAAATGAGTCTTGACTTCGACATTTGACCCTGTTGCCTGCAAAGCATGCACTATATTGAAAGAAAAGGAGTCAAAATTGTCGACAAATAGCAGATTCACAGGCGGTATTTTTTATTGACCCCAGGTTGAAATCCTTTTACATAATTGGGCTCAAAGTAGGCCACATCGGCAAAAGTTTGATGAGCAAATTTATCTAAGGCCTCACTGAGCAAGACCCTCGCTGTCAATTCTCTTTCGACCTGGGCATAGGAATCCGACACTTTGAATGCGCCATTCCCCACTGCCCAAATACGAGTTCCCACTGAGGGAAGTGGCTCCTCATCCAATACATAGGGACGAAGCTCTGTAATACGATCAGGAAACGCCAAGGATAAGGCATATACTTCTGAGCGCCTGGCATCCATCATAGCCCAGATGGCGGAACCTTGATTCCAATCAGTCCCTAATTCTTGAACAGCGGCCTGAGCCAAAGCTTTTAAACCCGAGACGCCAATCAAAGGAATCTTCCAGGCATAAGCCAACGATTTGGCTAGGCTACTTCCAATGCGAAGTCCTGTATAAGAACCGGGACCCTCATTCACCGCAATACCGACCACCGAAAACTCCAATTCCCCTGCTTGGGCCACGGCTTGTTCTACTAATAAGGGCAACTGCTCCGAATGACTCTGCTGAACCCGGTAAACCGATTCCCAAATGAGGGCTTTGCTATCGACACAAGCCAGGGCTACCGAGGGAAATTCAGCCGAAGACTCTATCAACAACAGGGCCGATTTCATAGAACACTCAAACGTTTGGCATGGCCATTCAAATGGACCAAATTTTTCATGTTTTCTACCTGTTCTAAGGTATACAGGAGATTTTTCAAATGGTTCAACGCATACAGCTGACGCTCCGAAACGGAAGTTAAGGCTGCCATTTCGTATTCATGCTTGAGGTCCATTCCGCACTTGTGAACCCAGTCCAAATAGGAACCTAATTTATCGGGCACACGCTTGCCAACCTGTGAAAGTTCGTAAATCTGTACGAGTAAATCCTTCAAGCGAAGATGGAGTTCCTTGTCTTCATCGTCCACGAATGACAATGTTTCAACCTTTGCTTGATCGTACTTATCAATGGCTGTTGCGGGGACCACTTCGGTCAATGCCACACGTTCTGTGCAGCGACAAGTGATGTCCAGACTTCCATCTTCATACACCTGATCAACAGAAATCAACTCGGCTTTGGCCGCTAGGGATTGGATTTCCCTTTCCAAACTACAGGCAACAACAAAGGGGCAATCAACGGCTTGAACATGCTCCAGCATCGCCTTATACCGCGGCTCAAAAATGTGCAAACGAAATGCTTCATTTTCGAACAGAACCAATGGCAAGGGAAACAAGGGCAGCAGGGATTGCACCTTGCAAATTTATAGCGATTCAGGCAATGAAGCACGAAGCCCAATGCCATAGCGATTGCTTACATTTGCAATATGGCCAATCGCGAAGTATACATAGTGGGCGCCAAGCGCACCCCCCTAGGCAGTTTCAATGGATCACTTGCTACCGTACCTGCTCCACAATTGGGAGCTGTCGCCATCCAAGCGGCTCTCTCACAAGCCGGCATCGACCCCAATTCGGTTCAAGAAGTGTATATGGGAAGTGTATTACAGGCCGGATTAGGCCAAGCACCTGCTCGTCAGGCCGCAAAATTCGCCGGCATTGGTGACCATGTACCCGCAACCACAGTAAACAAAGTATGCGCTTCAGGCATGAAAGCCGTTGCTCTAGCTGCCCAAGGCATTTTATTGGGCCATACCGACATTGCTGTGGCCGGTGGAATGGAAAACATGAGTTTGGTTCCCCATTATTTGCCGCAGTCTCGCACCGGCACAAAATACGGGGAGATTCGCATGCAAGATGGTTTGCAGCTAGATGGCCTGACTGACGTTTACAATCAAGTAGCGATGGGCAATTGTGCCGACACCTGCGCTAGCGAATACGGATTTACACGTGAAGACCAAGATGCCTACGCCATTAGCAGCTACAAACGCTCTGCTCAAGCGTGGGCCGAAGGAAAATTCCAAGCAGAAATAGCCCCAGTTACCATCAAAACACGCAAAGGCGAAGTTCTTTTCAGCGAAGACGAGGAATACAAGAATGTCATATTCGATAAAATCCCAGGTCTGCGTCCTGCCTTTACAAAAGAAGGAACTGTAACAGCGGCCAATGCGAGCACCATGAATGACGGCGCCGCGGCCCTCGTGTTGGTTAGCGGAGAGAAATTGGCTGAACTTGGGTTGACTCCATTGGCTAAGCTGAGCGGTTTTGCCGATGCCGAACAAGCTCCCGAATGGTTTACCACCACTCCTTCTAAGGCCATGCCCTTGGCTGCTCAGCGCGCAGGCATCAGCCTGAATGAAATAGATTACTTCGAATTCAATGAGGCCTTCTCTGTTGTGGCTTTGGCCAATAATAAAATCCTAGGTCTTGATGCAGAAAAAGTGAATGTAAACGGAGGTGCTGTTTCCTTGGGGCATCCCTTGGGAGCATCTGGGGCACGAATTTTGGTAACACTGATTCAGGTATTGAAACAGAATCAGGGCCAATACGGCGGTGCCGCCATCTGCAACGGAGGCGGTGGCGCTAGCGCCATGGTCATCGAAAATTGCGCATGAGAATAAGCACCGTCATTGCCGGCTTCCTTATGGGGTTCATTCCCATGGGAACAAAGGCTCAACAAACACCTGAACAAACACAGCGTTCCATCTTAGCCTTGGAAGGGGCTTGGCTTTGGGCCGATACAGACTCTGCTCGATTGGCCTCCGCCCAACAAGCCCAAACCTACCTTATGGAAGGCCTCGGTCATAAAAATGCCTGGGACTTTGATTTTGATTCTCTTCGAACCAGTACGATTGCCATAGCTAGCCATCCCAAGGCCCCATTTCGGGTCTTCACATGGAATGCGGTTCTGATTGATAAGCGATTTGTTCATTTCGGGATCGTGCAATACAAAAAGGGCAGCGAACTATACAATTTCCCCTTGTTTGACAGCGCTCAAGCGCTTCCAGAAGCTTGGGATGACAGCGAGTTGAGCCCCCTTGAATGGATTGGGGCCCTGTATTATCAACTAGTACCCTTGACAAAAAACGACTGCATGGTTCTCGGGTTTGATGGCCACAACATCCAATCCAATCGCTCCATTGTTGATGTCATTCATTTTGAAACCGGTGAAAACGGCACAGATTTGAGTTTTGGCAAAGCGCTGTTCCGTGAAAGTTTAGAAGACCCCTCAAGGTCTACCCGAATGGTGTTTGAATACCATAAATCAGCGCGAATGTTGCTCAGGTTTGAAGAATCAGAACAATGGCTGGTGGTCGACAATTTAGGTTCACCCATAGAAGGTGGCAACAACAATCCCTATTTGCAGTTTCCCACTGGAGACTACTCGGCCTACAAAGAGCAAAAAGGAGGCTCTTGGGTTCGTTTTGACCTAGAAACCTTACGTTTCATCAAAGACAAAGAAGTTGAAAACGATCCCGAAAACTTGGAGCTGCCTCAGCCCGAAGCTGATGAAGACCAAGATTAGATTCCTAGGCTTTCCATTTTAAACTGGGTTTCCTCCCATTCCTTTCGGGCATCGCTGCCTTTATTGACTCCAGCTCCTGCATAAAGCCAGGTACCCTTTTGAGACAATCGAGCACAGCGCAATTGCACCCAGGCTTGCAAGCTTTGATCCTTCCAAGCGCCCAAAACCCCCGAATAAGCACCGCGTTCAAATGAAATGCTGTTCTCCAGAGCTTGCAAGGCTTCGGCCTGAGGGTATCCCGCAACTGCTGGTGTTGGATTCAAGGCCTCTAACAATTCCGGTAAACGAGATTGCGCAATGGCAAATCGGTACTCGCAACGCAAGTGCCGCAAATCTCCATAATGCGCTTCTTGCAAGGCATCTACTTGAAAATCTAGATGCAAACGATTCAATATTTCTTCAATGAATCGACCGGTTACCGATTGTTCAAGCTGTTCTTTACTGGACCAATGTTCGCCAGCTTTCAATGTTCCGGCCATGGCCAAGATACGACCCTCGCCGTTTTCCCATTGCAGCAAATGCTCAGGCGTTGAGCCCATCCACAGGCCTAATTCAGGCTGATAATAAGCAAAGCCCATTGCTTGTTCATGTCGAGCTCTCATGGCAGTCCAGAGCTGCTGCATTGTGCGATTCAACGGCTCTTGAGTCTCGGCACATCTGGCCAAAACCAATTTTTCGAAATTACCTTGAGAAATGCCACGCTTGACCCATTCCACTTGCTCTGAAAAAAAGGCAAAATCGGCGCATTCTGTGGGCGTCCAATTCAATTCCTCTCTTTGCTTCTCCAGCCAGGTCCAAGGCTCCTGATCAGAAGAAGACGAGCTCAATACGTGCAGTTCGTTGGATCCAAACGAAGAAACAAACAGAGCCTCCTGCTCTTGCAACAAAGTTGCCCAGTTCATGGGTCGCGTTAGGCCTTTTCGAATCAGAGGCTCAGGCCTGTTCGGCCACTGCATCACGTACAAACTCTCTGATTCCGGCATGGTTCTATCAAGCAAGCCCTAGGGCATGGGGGAAAGCCTTACCTTTGTAGGGGGCTTTTCCTGAACAAAATTCCCATCCCGAGATGACAAAAACAATTTATTTAATTCGTCACGGCCAAACCGATTACAACCGTTTGGGCATTGTTCAGGGGTCAGGGGTCGATACACATTTGAACGAAACAGGTAGAAAACAGGCCAATTGTTTTTACGAGGCCTATCGCCACATTCCATTTCAACGAATTTTCACCACTGAACTGCTCCGCACCAAACAATCGATAGAGCCCTTTGCTGATCAGACCGACATTCCCATTGAGCCTATTCCAGAATTGAATGAAATCAACTGGGGATATTTAGAGGGTAAGACCCCTACCAAAAAGGACAAAGCCTTGTTTTTGGACACCATAGAACGCTGGGCAGCCGGTCAATTGGACCACGCTATTGCCGGCGGGGAAACACCCTTAGAAATGTTTGAACGTCAAAAAAAAGGGTTAGAGAGAATTCTTGAGACCCCTGAAAGTCCAGTTTTGGTTTGCATGCACGGTCGAGCCATGCGATCCTTTCTGTGCCTTTTGACCGGAACCGCGCTTAAGGACATGGACCAGTTTGACCATGGCAATCTCTGTTTGTACGTTTTGGAACTGGCCCCCGGTGATAGCCATTTTCGTCTCGTAAAGGAGAACGATCAAAGCCACCTGAGAACAATTGACTAAGATGGAAAACCTGATCACGATCCGCATCATCGACCGCAACGGCGTCGAACATAGCATTCAAGCCCCTACAGACATGAATCTGAATTTGATGGAGCTTGCAAAAATGGAAGGTCACGGCGTGAAAGGGGAATGCGGTGGCATGGCCCTTTGCGCTACCTGCCAGGTATACATCGAATCTGATCATGCCTTACCCGAACAGAGTGATGCAGAATTGGATATGCTAGACCAAGCCTTTTTCGTGCAAGACAATTCTCGCCTCGGATGTCAACTGTACTTACGGCCAGAGCTCGATGGATTGAAAGTACGCATTGCCCCCGAACAGGATTGATTTCTTCCTAGGTTTTGGACAGCCTAGAACTCAGTTGATATTTTCCAAAATTTCTTTGAAAGTATTGAGGATTCACGTACCTTTGCAATCCTTTTTAGCAAAGAAATGGCAAATCATAAGTCAGCAATCAAGAGAATCCGATCCAACGAAGCAAAGCGCGATTTGAACCGCTACCAGCACAAAACCGCGCGTACTATCGTGAAAAATATTCGCAAAGCGGCTTCCAAAAGTGAAGCTGAAAGCTTGTTATCAAAGGCCTTCAGTGCCCTTGACAAATTGGCCAAGCGCAACGTCATCCACAAAAACAAAGCTGGAAACTTGAAGTCAAGCTTGAAAAAGCACGTTGACTCTTTGGCATAAACCAAGCATAACCCTTTTGAAAAGCCTGGCCTAGTGCCGGGCTTTTTTTTGCTCCTAACTTGTTAGGCCTAGCACCCAAAATGAATTCTACTACCCCCGAGTACCAAGCTATTTGTCCATAAGGCAGTTTGGATGACTACATCTACAAAAATCAGGTAGTGGACTCAGAGCCAAACACGATTCTCCTGTCTCCTAATGCTAGGGTTCCTGTACTCTATCGATACGTTGCACCTGAAAAAAATACCACTGCCCAGATAGTCGGGCTAAACTAAGGCTTTAGCATATCCGGAAATGATTCCATGATCACTCGAATACCCGCTTGGCCCATTCCGTGTTCTGACAGCAATGCAGCCTCATCAAAACGGCTCAAATCACTAGGCTCGCGAACCCCAATTCTCCAAAGAGCTCTCAAGGCTGGCTGTGACAAACCCGATGACAGCAACTGAGGATGCAAACTCTTGATGCGCTGCTCCCATTCGAGCTGCACATGAATATTGCCCTGCAAGTCACAGCGGGACACTCCCATACCTTATTCGCTAACCGTAGTACCGATGGCTTCGCCTTTCACCAGACGCAACAAATTGCCTGATTCGTTCATATCAAATACTACGATAGGCTTGCGATTCTCTTGACATAGCGTAATGGCCGTGAGGTCCATCACCTCTAAACCCATCTCATAAACCTTTTTAAAGCTGATTTGGTCGTATTTCACAGCATCAGGGTACTTCTCTGGGTCTTTGTCGTAAATACCGTCTACACGCGTCCCCTTGATCACCACATCAGCCTCAATTTCTACTGCCCTCAAGCTTGCTGCTGTATCTGTTGTGAAATAGGGGTTGCCGGTTCCAGCGCCAAAAATGGCGACTCTACCTTTTTCCAGGTGACGCATGGCACGGCGACGAATAAAGGGTTCAGAAATTTGCTCCATTTTTATAGCCGACAACAAACGCGTGGTCAATCCTGCCTTTTCAAAGGCTCCTTGCAAAGCCATGGCATTGATCATGGTAGCCAACATACCCATGTAATCGCCGGTAGCGCGATCCACTACTCCTCCTTGTGCGCCTTGAACACCGCGATAGATATTGCCACCGCCTATAACAATGGCCACTTCTACACCGGCTTCAACCACAGCCTTAACTTCTTCTGCGTATTGGGCCAACATATCGGCATCAATGCCGTAAGCTTGTTTGCCCATGAGGCTTTCACCACTGAGCTTAAGGAGTATGCGTTTGTATTTCATGAGGATAGAGGGTTTTAGGGTAGGGCGCAAAAAAAATCCCTCAAAATTGAGGGATTCTTTCGAGAATTTTCAAATTATCCGAGTTGAACTCGTGTGAATTGCTTCACAGTCAAACCAGCTTCAACATCAGAAAGCATCTTTTCTACCGTCTTAGAGCTGTCTTTTACGAACTCTTGACTCAACAAAGTGCTCTCCTTGAAGAACTTGTTCAATTTACCTTCAGCGATGCGATCAATCATGGCTTCGGGCTTACCTTCAGCGCGGGCTTGCTCACGACCAATCTCCATTTCACGCTCGATGCGAGAAGCGTCTACGCCACTCTTATCGACAGCAACAGGATTCATAGCCGCAATCTGCATAGCTACATCTTTACCGGCAATAGTATTGGCTTCGGTAGGAGCCGCGCTCAATTCTACCAACACACCCATGCGGTTAGCTCCGTGAATGTAGGAAACCACGTTAGCTCCTTCCATCAAGGTATACTTAGAGACATCGATCTTTTCACCAATCTTGGCCATTTCATCCAACAAGCGAGCAGAAATAGTAGCATCACCCATTGGAAGAGCTTTCAAGGCTTCCAAATCAGCAGGCTTATTGTTCAAAGCAATCTCAGCCACTTCTTTGGCGAAAGCCACAAAACCATCATTCTTGGCTACGAAATCAGTTTCGCAGTTCAATTCGATGATCACACCAGCTGAAGCATCAGCTGAGGTCATGGCAATTACAGCACCCTCAGAAGCATCGCGATCAGAGCGTTTTTCAGAGATTTTGGCTCCTTTTTTACGCAAGTAATCAATAGCAGCCTCGAAGTCACCAGAGGTTTCCATCAAAGCTTTCTTACAGTCCATCAAGCCAGCGCCGGTCATTTGGCGCAACTTGTTTACGTCAGCAGCAGAAATATTCGTCATAAAAATGAGAGATTACCCTTCTTGGGTTTCGGCTTCAACAGCCACTTTTTTAGATTCCTCTTCGTTCTTCTCCTTCTTGCGCTCAGCTGAACCTTCCAAAATAGCGTTAGCCAATTCAGAAACGATCAAATGAATGCTCTTAGAAGCATCGTCGTTACCAGGGATAGCGAAATCGATGTTAGTAGGATCAGAATTAGTATCAACCAAGGCAAAGGTTGGGATATTCAAACGCATGGCCTCAGCAACAGCGATGTGCTCGCGTTTTACGTCTACCATGAAGATAGCACCAGGCAATTTGGTCATATCCTCAATACCTCCCAACATACGAGCCAACTTGGCCTTCTCACGATCCAACATCAAACGCTCTTTTTTGTTGATGCGATCAAAAGTGCCATCAGTGGCCATGCGGTCGATAACCTGCATGCGCTTGATGCTGCGACGAACAGTTTGGAAGTTGGTCAACATACCACCCAACCAACGCTCGGTCACGTAAGGCATACCCGCACGCTGGGCTTCCTGAGACACGATTTCTTTGGCTTGCTTCTTAGTAGCCACAAACAAAATGCGGCGACCAGATTTGGCGATATTGCGAATAGCCGATTTGGCTTCTTCCAATTTGGCTTCGGTCTTTTTCAGATCGATAATGTGAATGCCATTCTGCTCCATAAAAATGTAAGGAGCCATTTTGGGATTCCATTTGCGGGTGAGGTGTCCAAAGTGTACACCAGCATCCATCAAGTCTTGTTGCGTATAAGCCATTGTATTGATTAACGTTTAGAGAACTGGAAGCGCTTACGGGCCTTCTTCTGACCGCTTTTCTTACGTTCAACCACGCGAGAATCGCGGGTCATGAAGCCTGCGTGACGCAACGAGCTCTTGAACTCGCCGTTGATGTCTACCAAGGCCTTGGAAATACCCAAGCGAATGGCTTCTGCTTGCCCAGAAATACCACCACCGCGCACATTGACAACGACATCATACTTACCACCGTTTTCAGTTAAGTCAAAAGGAGACTGAACAGCGGTCTGGTGCCATGCCAATGGGAAATATTGATCCAAGGGCTTCTTATTCACTGTGATAACACCGCTACCTTCTGTTAGGTAAACACGGGCTACAGCGGCTTTTCTTCTTCCAGAATTATTGATCATGCTTTAGAATCTTAGAAAGACAAGGGCTGGGGTTGTTGAGCGGCATGAGGATGCTCTGTGCCTTCGTAAACGAACAAGTTGGTAAACAACTTGCGACCCAAACGGTTCTTTGGCAACATACCACGAACGGCTTCCTCAATCAAACGAGAAGGCTTCATGTTCTTAGCCAAGGTGCTGCGCTGACCACCGGGAAAACCAGTGTGACGGAGGTATTCTTTCTTGTCTGATTTGAAACCAGTCAACACCACTTTCTCAGCGTTGATGACAATCACATTGTCGCCGCAATCTACGTGCGGGGTAAAGCCAGGCTTGTTCTTGCCACGAACTACTGCGGCAATTTGAGAGGCCATGCGGCCCAATGTCTGACCTTCAGCGTCAACGACGTGCCACTTCTTGTCAACAGTGGCTGCGTTGAGCGAAATTGTTTTGTATGTACTCAGCGGATTCACGTTATACTATCCCTTGTTTCGGTTTTTTGGGGTTGCAAAAATAGCACAATAATTCTGCCTTGACAAGATATCCACAAACTTTTTTGCTGCTTGTCTGAAATAGACAGTTCACCAAGCAAAAATCAGGGCCTTCCCAAGCGGAACTACACCTTAGACTACCAGTCATCTTCATCGGGCTGATAGGGCCCGCGAAGCGCATATTTGATACCCTCTACCATGTCCTTTACTTCGCGGTCAGCGGCCAACAAATAATAGTCGGTCAACTGAAATCCTTTTTTCAATCGCATGTAGTATTCATGGTAGGTTCGAGTCTGCTTGCCGCTGGTTCCATCTTCGGCCTCAATGTGCACGAAGTTGGAAAATTGATAGCGGTATCGATCGTCTTTAAAACGAAGGGTCATGCGGTACTCCATCTTCCCTTCTTCTTTGGTTTTATGCTCCCCGTGCTTGGTAATCATGGGAATGGTAATGACCATGGTGATGCGCTCCATCACTACATCTTCTACCAGCATTTCCTTAACCGCCTTTTTACCAAAGCGTTCCTCTAGAAAGTTCTTGGCTCGATAGTATAAGGAATCAGAGGTACAGGTTTCGCATTCCCAATCTTCGACTACTCCTTCGTAGTAAATGACTTCACGCAAACTGTCGTAGGGAGGTACAAAGCGAACATAAACGGCCTTAGGCTGAACCCATTCTTCCTCTTCGTCGCCGCCTCCAAAGCCCCATCCGCCGTCATCGCCTCCGCCAGCCCATGGGTCGGCACCCAATTCTGTGCTGTCACCAGAACCGGCATCATCTGCACCTGAGCCCCAATCTTGGGCGCGCAAGTTGCCACCCATTGACAGAGCCATCAAGGTCAATAAAATTGTCAGTAAAGAAGGCTTTAGGCCTTTGAATTCTTTCTTCATGTCAGCAAGAGCGGGCAAAGATACAGTTTTCAAGTCGGGTTGAGGGTTCAAGGTCTTGAACACCATTAACGAAAACTATGCCGATTTATTCTAAGCCCTTTGAATTTAGGAGCAGCTTTTGGATCTCCTCCCAATCAAATCCCTGCGGATTAGCGGTGAACCGCCCTTTCGAGAAACGCTTCAAGGGACCGCGGCCTTTGCGTATGATTCGTTGGTCTTCTTCAGACAATGCCGCTATTTGGCTGCATACCTCGCTGCAACACTTGTTGTATTTTTCTGCACAAGCGGAGCATTGAATGAATAATAAATGACAGCCGGTATTGCCACAATTGATATGGGTATCAGCCGGCTCACCACACTGATGGCATTGGGAAATCACATCTTCAGAAACCCGCTCAGCCAAGCGTTGATCAAATACAAAATTTACGCCTTGAAAGCGGTTGTCCAATCCTTCTTGCTTGACTTGATTGACGTAATTGATGATTCCGCCCTCCAGGTGATAAACTTCATTAAAGCCCTTGTACTTCATCCAAGCGCTGGCCTTTTCGCAGCGAATGCCCCCAGTGCAGTACATGAGAATGCGTTTGTCTCGATCGTGGTTATGCTCATCAATAACCCCTTGCAGTTCTTCTCTAAAGGTATCGGCATCAGGGCAAACGGCTCCATCAAATCGACCCACTTCACTTTCGTAGTGATTGCGCATATCAATGACTACCGTTTGGGGATCGTTTAAGGCCTCATTCCACTCTTGAGCCCGCATGTATTTACCGCGATTGGAGGGATCGAATTCAGGGTCTTCAATGCCGTCAGCCACAATCTTCTCTCTCACCTTAACATCGAGCTTGATAAAGCTCTTTTGGTTTTCTTCAATTGCCACATTCAGGCGCAATCCATTGAGGAAAGAATGGCTGTACAAATAAGCCTTGAATGCCTCAAACTGTTCGCTGGGAAGCGCAATTTGAGCATTGATACCTTCGTGGGCTACATAAATTCTACCTACAACTTCTAATGCGGTAAGTTCCTTGAAAAGTTCGTTTCGGAATGCCGTGGGATCTTCGAGCCTGTGGTAGATGTAAAACGAAATCGTGGTATAGGGCCGAAGGTCGGCATCCATGCGCTTTCGCAACTCTTCCCGGCTAACAATGTTTCGCAATAACATGGTCGGGTTTGGGTTTGAAATGGCTGCAAATATAAGCAAATGAGGGCGGCCTTTCGGCCGCCCTCATCCAAAAGCGTAATCCGTATTAAGGCTTAGTGACGAACCATCACTTTGCTGCTGTGCACACCCTGCTCAGAGCTCATGCGCACCATGTACATGCCTTCAGACAATGCCTGAGTGGCAATCTGACCGAAACCGTCGGTCATGGTACCGGTGTATACGACTTGACCTTGCATGTTGGTCAATTCCAACTGGCAGCTATTGCTGTTCTTGCTGCGCACATAAATCATGTCGTTGGCAGGATTTGGAAACACATGGACACCGGCTTCCAAATCTTCTACTGAAGTCATAGCCAACTCAACGGTTTCAGACTGCAACACCTCTTTGGTTGTCATGTCTTGTACGAAAATGACCACTTTCAAGTCGTCCCAAGTCTCCACGCTATTTTCTGTGGCATGCTTGATATGTTGCGCCTGAGAGCCATCGAGAGGCAAACGGTAGTTACCTACGAAAGCATAGCTCAACTCCTTGGTTACTGGAGTGCCTTTTGACAATCCACCACTCAACAACATTCCGTTGGCATCGGGCATCATTTTTTTCATGACGTCTTCAAATTGAGTCTCACCATTTGTCTTTACGTTCCAGTAAGTGGTTCCTTCTACAATGGCAGCAAACAAGCGCAAATTGGTAGCCGTAAAATCAACCAAAGGATTCAACTCAATGGTAGCCGTGATTTGGTTTTTCCAGGTCAAAGACCCGGTGGCCTTGATTTCCAAGAAAGCAGGCTTGGCACTGAAATCATCATACAAAGCCGTGGTGAATGAACTAGCGTTTTGATCCCAGCCACCGTCTACTTCCATGCGAGGTACAGAATTGACGGCATAATAAGCGATACGAGTACGAACCTCATCGGTGCAGTATGGATCACCGGTTCCAGGCCAATTCACCTGATACTTGATGCTGCTGTGGCTGGTACGACCATCTACTACTTTTAAGTAATTCTCATTACCCGGTTTGCATGGAGGGCAAGTGGAAGAAGTAAACACCTCGTTCAAAATCTTGCGATTGACAAACTGATCAATCACTTGTACTGTCTTACTCAAAGTAGGAGCCGTAACATCGTTACCGTTTACTTTGGTCAAACGAACTTGAACCGTATATGTTC
>JBJOHK010000010.1:0-4360 GCA_046047755.1 Bacteroidota bacterium
TTGTCACTGGCTCTGTATTCGGCGTGTGTCAAAGATCGGAACCGTGCATCGGTCAAGTTGCCATTTGTGTAACCAGAAACGCTCGAGCTACCGGCAAATACACTCAAAGAGGTGCCGTTCCAGATTTTGATGCAAAAGCGGTCAATGATGTAAATCGATCCTTCTGCGAATACAACATCAGTGGGCTCGTCCAATCCCGATGATATAACGGTCTCAACTTTTCCAGTTGAAATGGTATAGCGCTTGATTTTCTTATTGTTTCGATCGGCAATCAACAAGGTATTGTTAGACTCAATGCAGATTCCCATTGGCGCGTAAAAACGGGCACTGGAACCCGTCCCATCAACATCTCCTGAAGTCATGGGTTTTCCAGCTACGGTGTAAACAGAACCGCCAGAGATTTTACGAATGCAATCGTTTCCAAAATCTACAATGTACATATCACCATTGTCCATGATAACCATGTCTTCGGGAGAACTGAAATACGCATCGGCCAAAAACCCGTCGGCATGATCACCCAGAAATGTGTATTGGCCCGCAAAAGTTGACCAAATGGTACCTTGGGTGGAGGTGACGTATTTATTTCCTTTACGAATCAAACCGTTATCGCGATCGCAGATGTAGATATCATTGGTTGTGGGATGCACGGCAACACCGGCTGGAGTGGCAAAGCGAGCCACCGAACCTGTACCATTGTCGTAACCTATTCCACCGGGCTCGTTAGGGTCGCCCAGATATCCGCCGCGATTCCTACTGATGGAACCGTCTAAAATGTGAAGATTGTGCTGGTCGGTAACCCAAATTCGGTTATTGGTGTCGAATGCCACCGACTGGGGCATGGAAAAATACTCAGCATCTAAATTGTTGTTTGCCGTTGCGTTGTATTCACCTGAACCTTGGTATTGTATGCCCGCGTAAGTCGATACCGACTGGGATTTCAATGTGCCGAATAAGGCAATGGTTACTATCAAAGAGTACCCTTTTTTCATGATTGCAATTGATTGATTATGGAGGTTTCGATTGATTGTTCAATGTTATGGTAGTCGCGCTTTACGAGCTCTTTGCCCGTGACGACTCGATATAGTTCTTGGTATCTCAAAGAAATTTCTTCTACCCATTCATCAGACATTTCTGGCATGATATCGCCATCGCGGCCTTGAAATCCTTGAGAAATTAGCCATTCGCGCACGAATTCTTTGCTCAGCTGCCTTTGCGCCTGACCCTTATTCAAGCACTCCTGATAAGTATCAGCATAGAAGTATCGACTGCTATCGGGAGTGTGAATCTCATCGATCAGCATGGGATTGCCCTGCCATAGACCAAATTCGTATTTCGTATCAACTAAAATCAGACCTTGTTTGGCCGCGAATTCAGTTCCCCGTTGAAACAGAGATAAGGAAACCTGGTACAACTGATCTAGCAATGGCTTTTGGACAATACCTCGGGCAATGATATCTTCATAGCTAATGTCTTCGTCATGCCCCGTTTCCGCCTTGGTGGCAGGAGTTAAAATGGGTTGAGGGAAAGCCTGATTCTCTACCATGCCTTCTGGCATTGGTACACCGCAGATCATTCGTTTCCCGCTCTTGTATTCTCTCCATGCGTGACCTGTGAGATAACCCCTGACAACAAATTCAACCGCTATGGGTTGGCATTTTATACCCATGGTTACCTGCGCATCTGGCTGAGCCTGCTTCCAGTTAGGGATAATGTCTTGGGTTAGGTCCAAAAACAAACTGGCCACTTCGGTCAAAATCTGTCCTTTGAAGGGAATGCTCTTGGGTAGAATAAAGTCAAATGCAGAGATTCGGTCACAGGCCACAATGATCAATTGATCTTCGCCTATGCTGTATACATCGCGTACTTTACCCTTATAAAAGGCCGTTTGGCCGGGAAACTGAAAATGGGTGGCCGATAATGCGTTCACAACTTTGAGTTGCTAGCAAAAATAATTCGGCTCTGCACCGATTATTGAGAATCTTGTTCACATGCTGCGTCAGTGTCATAGGCATGTATAATGTCTTTGACCAGCTTGTGGCGAACAACGTCTTCGGTATCCAATTCTACCACACCTATTCCTTTGATTTTTCGCAGCAAATGAATGGCTTTAGCAAGACCACTCTGACTCTTTTTCGGTAGGTCAATTTGTGTCAAATCACCAGTGATGATCATTTTCGCATGGGGTCCCATACGAGTTAAGAACATTTTTATCTGCAGATGGGTACTGTTTTGTGCCTCATCCAAAATGACAAAACAATTGTCCAGCGTTCTACCTCTCATGAAGGCCAACGGAGCAATTTCTACCGTTCTGCTTTCAATCATACTTTTCAACTTGTCGCTGGGTATCATGTCCTCCAAGGCATCGTACAAAGGCCTCAAGTAGGGATCGATCTTTTCTTTCAAATCTCCGGGCAAGAATCCCAAATTTTCTCCTGCTTCAACCGCTGGACGAGTCAATATTATACGTTTGATTTGTCGCTCCTTCAATGCCAACACAGCCATAGCCACTGCGGTATATGTTTTGCCTGTACCTGCAGGCCCCATAGCAAAAACAATGTCATTCTTTCGGGCTGTTTGAACGAGTTTTCGTTGATTCTTGGTTCTGGCTTTGATTTTTTGGCCACGTGTGCCAATGAGTAGCACTTCCTCGCCTGACAACTCTCCATTTTCCTGAATTTCATCGGGGGCTATATCGCCCAAAATGTCAGAAATGGCATGTTCACTTAACTCCCCTCTGCGGCTGTACAATTTTTCCAACAAACGCATCTTTCCAGCAAAGGCTTCCAGAGACTGTTCATCCCCAAATACTTTGATTTCATCGCCCCTAGCGACGAATTGAAGTTTGGGGAATTTTGATTTGATAAGATCCAGATTTCGATTTTCAGGACCGTAAAAATCAAGTGGGTTGATAATTTCAAGATTGTAAACGCTTTCTGCCAAGGGTTGTGCTGTTATTTTGTACAAATATGCGTGAAGGGCAGCAACAACCGAGCAAGCTTTTGCATCTTTTGTGTGATTTCGAAATGGGCAGTCCCGAATATTCGGTTTCACAAGCCCAATTGCTGCACGCTTTTCCCGAATTCAAGCTGGCTACAAGTCCTCAATCCATCAAAAAGGGCCATGTTCAGGCTCAAGCCATTTTCTTACGATTGGTTCGAAATGCCTTCCCGCCGGGAACCATTCATCTGTGCCATTTTCGTACTTCTTCTCGCCAACCAAAGCGCTTTGTGGCAGCCTGGAATGATGGCCAATTATACTTGGCACCCGATAATGGAGTATTGACCTTATTGTTTGGTCCTGATTTCACCGATTATTACCGTTTGAATGTGAAAGAGCCGTTTCAATCTCCCTTGGCTAGTGCCTATTTACCCGAATTGATTCGCTTGCGTGAAAAGGATTTTCAACTGGAAAGCATTCTAGAGCCAAAAGATTCAGTTGTAAGCACCCAATTGCTGGCTCCTACTATGTCGGGCAATACCCTTCGTTTGACCGTGCTTTATAACGATGCACATGGTAACGCTTATCTCAATTTTGATCGGGCTGCTTTCGACTATTTTGGAGCCGGCCGATCATTCAGTCTGCGCAATAGTTCCATGTCTATTGATCGCATCAGCCAACATTATGATGATGTAGTCGAAGGCGAGGTTTTGGCCTTGTTCGGTTGGGGAGATTTGCTCCAAATCTCAGTTAATGCCGGCTCGGCCCAACAATATCTAGCCCTGAATGAGGGAAAAATGTTGATTTTGGAATTTCAAGAGTCATGATAGTTCGCTGGGTACACATGCATTTCAAGCCTGAAGAAGTGGAACAATTCATCTGCCTATTTGACCAGAGCAAAGACGCCATTCGGCAGTTTCCAGGTTGCCTTTCTCTTAGGTTGCTGCGCGATCCTGTCGATTCTTGTTCCATTCAGACGTTGTCGAGATGGGAAAGCGTCGACCATTTAGAGAGATACCGAAATAGCCCGTTATTTGAAGAAACTTGGGCCAAAACCAAAGTGTTATTCGATCGAAAACCTCAGGCTCTTTCCTACGACATTTTGCGCGAATTGCCTTAAACCCATTTACCAGGATTTAAAATTCCATTGGGGTCAAAAACGGCCTTAATGCCTTTCATCAAATCTAAGGCAACCGGATCAATCACCTCAGATAAATAAGGCGCTTGAACCAAGCCGACACCGTGTTCCCCGCTGAGGGTTCCTCCCAACTCTGTGCACAGTTTAAAGATCTCCCTAATGCCATTTGGAACTTTGTTATTCCAATCTTCATCGCTTAAAGACGATTTTAAAACATTGATGTGCAAATTGCCATCACCTGCGTGACCATAACTCACGGTTTCAAAACCATACCGCGTTCGAATT
>JBJOHK010000011.1:0-4241 GCA_046047755.1 Bacteroidota bacterium
GCCGTTCAAAACATGGATGCTGCTCTCAAGTACTACCGCAAATTCTTCGGAATGGATATTCCATTCTTTGACTCTGTTCAGCCTGCTCCTTTGATGGATTGCTATACCCATGGCAAAACGATTACCAAGCGTGCCAGTATGATCATGAATTTGCAGGGCGGCTGCGCCATGGAGGTATTGACTCCTACTTCGTTCAAACCCAGCAAATCTTCAACGCCCATGCAGGTAGGCGATTTGCACATTTTCATGGTGCACTTCAAGACTCGTGATTTGAACAAACACCACAAGTTTGCCTCCTCGAATGGGGCCATTGGTGTGTCAGAGGTGAAATCCAATCCTGCGGGGACTCAGGTATACGACTTGAAAGACGAAGATGGCAACTGGTTTCGCATGGAACCAACCCAAGACCTGTACCGCGAGATGCATCATGTCAGCAGTGGTGTTGCCGGATGCAGCATTGGGGTTAAAAATATCGATGAATCCTTGAAGTTGTACCGCGACATATTCGGGTATGACAGGGTGGAGTTTGATCAGACTGGCGTGTTTGATGATTTCAAGCACTTAGCGGGAGGTGATCAGCAATACCGCCGCATTAGACTGAAGCAAAGCATGCAAACCGGCGGCGGATTCGGACATTTAGTTGGCGATTCCTTCATTGAATTGGTTCAAGCCTTGGACCGTGAACCCAATCGTACCTTCAAGGGCCGCATTTGGGGCGATTCTGGTTTTGTGCACTTGGGCTTGGACGTCAAGGGCATGAAAGAATTGGGTACCAAACTTACCGCGGCTGGCCACCCCTTTCGCTGCGACTCCAATGAGGCGTTGAGCATGGGCCAGACCAAGGTTCACTGTACTTATATTGATGATGTTGATGGAACCTTGATCGAAATGATTGAGGTTTATAAGGTGCCCATCATAGAGAAATGGGGCCTGTTCTTGAACGTTGAAAAGCGGGATCCGCTGAAGCCCTTGCCAGCTTTCATGTTGAAAGCCATGCGCTTCTCTCGCATCAAAGACTGATATGACTAGAGTTTGGGTGACCGGAGCTTCTTCGGGCATTGGGAGAGCCCTGGCCTTGGAGTATGCCAAGCGCGGCTGTGATTTGGTCATTTCGGCCCGCAATGTAGCCCAACTTGAGGAAGTCAAAGAGGCCTGTGGTGATTCGGTGAAGGTCGAGATTGTGCCCATTGACTTGACCCAAGCAGATAGCATTCAAAAAGCGGCAGCAGCTGTCCTGGCTGTCGGCCCCGTTGATATTTTGGTCAATAACGGGGGAATTTCTCAGCGTTCTAAGGCAGAAGAAACCCCGTTGGAAGTGGACAGGCGCATCATGGAGATCAATTATTTTGGCCATGTGCAGGTCACAAAGGCCCTATTGCCATCCATGCTGGAACGCGGTTCAGGAACCATTGCAGTGACCAGTAGCTTAACCGGCAAATGGGGGTTCTATTTGCGTTCGGCTTATGCGGCCTCCAAACATGCCTTGCACGGATTTTACGATTCGCTTCGCATGGAGGTAGAAGATCGGGGCATTCAAGTGACACTCATTACCCCTGGTTTCATTCGTACCGATATCAGCAAACACGCCGTAGATGCCCAAGGCAAACCCACGGGTGAGATGGATGAAAATCAAGCCAAGGGCATGCCTGTTGAAACCTGTGCCCGCATCATGGTAGACGGTATTGCTTCAGGTAAACGAGAGTTTGGTGTCGGTGGCCGTGAATTGATCGGATTGAAGCTCATTCGCTTTGCCCCCAAGTTGTTTGCCAAGCTTTTGAAAAAGCAGTCGGCGCGCTAAACCCCTAAGAAGTAGAACAGAATGCTGATGAGGGCAATGGAAATTAGGTTGAGCCTAATTCCGGTTCGAATCATGTCTTTTTGGGCCACAAAACCGGTGCCATAGGCGAAGGTGTTGGCGGCTGTGGCTACGGGGAGCATAAAGGCGCAAGAGGCGGCGAGTGTGGCGGCCCCGAGCAAAGCGAGGGGCGGCATACCGCAGGCCTGGGCTAAAGGATGAAGCAAGGGTAAGGCTACGGCTGTGGTGGCCAAATTTGAGGTGATTTCGGTTAGGAAATTAATCGTGGCTACGACTAACAATAACACCAGCCAATTCGGCCATCCGGCTAAGGCGGTGAATCCGCTGGCCAGTGAACCCGCTAATCCGCTGGATTCGAAGGCCGCGGCTAGGGCTAATCCGCCGCCAAAAAGGAGTAAGGTACCCCAGGGCAATCGGTGAGCCTCGCTCCATTCGAACAGGCGTCTTCCTCCCTTTTCACCGGGAAGCAGGAACATGCAGAAGGCTCCAAGCAAGGCAATGTGGCTATCGCTGATGGCCGGTAAAAAAGGTTTGAGCAGCACGGGCCGAGTCATCCAAGCCAAGGCGGTTAGTATAAAAACTAGGGCAACCTTTTTTTCGGGTGCGCTGAAGGGACCCAGTGCATGGAGTTCATTTTGTAAGCGCTGCGTATCGACCTCTGATTCGGTTTCCAAGCGGCGAGTGAGTACCCACCAAGTGGTGATTAACAAGAGAACTGAAACCGGGAATCCCAATGAAAACCATCGGCCAAAGGTCAAAGCTTGGCCGTATTCTTGCTCGAAAACAGCCGCCAACACCATGTTCGGAGGTGTGCCAATGATGGTGGCCATTCCCCCAATGGAGGCGGCATAAGCGATGGAGAGAATCAAAGCGGTAGCATAAGGACTGCGCGGTTCAGAGCCGCTTTGGCGCAGCAGGGAGATGCCTATGGGCAGCATCATGGCGGCCGTGGCGGTATTGCTCATCCACATGGAAAGGAAGGCAACGGCCATCATAAAGCCCAGTATCAATCGTTTGCGGTCAGCCCCTAATCGAAGTACGATGTTTAGGGCAATGCGCTTGTGCAAGTTCCAATTCTCCATGCTTTGGGCCAAGACAAACCCGCCGAGAAACAGATACATCATGGGGTCACCATAGGAGAGGGCTACTTGTTTGGCGTCCAAGATTCCTAGCAGAGGTAATAGCAGAATGGGCAGCAAGGAGGTGGCTTCCAAGGCCACGCATTCGCTGATCCACCACAGGGCCATCCACAAAGCGACTCCCAGGGTGCTCTGAACTTGCCCTTCAAATGGGAAACCGGGGTTGGCCCACAGGGCGATGAAAATGAGCGGCCCAAGGGGCAGAGCTATGCGGCGCATGGAAAATGTCACAGTGAACAAAGCAAGGGTAAAAACAAAGAATTGCCAACCGCCCTTCGTATTTTCGCAACAACAGAGCTATGAGGAATGGAATTTTTGCAGTTTTCGCCTTGGTGATTTGTGGCTCAGCACAGGCTCAAAGCGATGATATAAGCATGGCTTCCATCATAGCCGATGCCGAGCGATATGTGCAGGTGGTGGAGCATGAATATGGGCAACAAATTGTGCGCATGGAGCTGGATTTGATTTCCAGTACCAAGGAAGCTTTTCGCACCTTGAGTGGTGGCTTGGAATACGGCATTGCCGCCTTTGGCGATCAAAACATCAAAGACATAGACTTGAAGATCTACAAGTTTGTCAATGATCAATGGGTCTTGATTGAAAAAGATAATAAGCGGGAGAAGTTTGCGATGGTAACCGTTAGGCCCGAAGTAACGGCCCAGTATATGATTGAAATTAGTGCCTATGAGTTTGCTGAAAACAAGCATGTGGGCCATTATGGATTGATGATATTTCACCCATGAGAATTTGGATGTTAACCCTTTTTCTGGCTTCGGCTGGTAGCCTCTGGGCCCAAGATGTTGAAAAAGATACTGATGGGGGTGTGCCCCATACAGTAGTCGATGTTAAAGCCATGTACCCCGGTGGTATGAGTCGCTTCTATCAGCATGTGTTCGATGAATTTGAGTACCCAGTTCGTTGCATGGAAGAAGGAATTGGGGGCTCCGTGGTACTTCGCTTTGTGGTCGAAATTGACGGCCAAATCAGTAATATCAAGGCTACCAAGGAGACTGCCGCCTGCCCCGAATTTACCCAAGAGGCCATTCGAGTCTTGCGCACGGGGAAGCGTTGGAAACCCGCTATGATCAACGGAAAAGCGGTACGTTGTTACTGTGAACTGCCTATTTCTTTGCAGTTGGAGTAAGGGCTCTAGAATTTTACCTCAACCCAACACACCATTGCGTATACTTGCGCCATGAGATTTGCATTCATGAGTTTGCTGGCCTTGGGCTTGACCCTGGTCACCGCTTGCAAAACAGAAGAGCCTACTCCCGTTGACGGTGGTA
>JBJOHK010000012.1:0-6592 GCA_046047755.1 Bacteroidota bacterium
AAGACGGAGATAGTGCCATTGTGCCCATCATGCTGTACGATGCCAAATTGAGCCAAGTGATGGCCGATCGATTGTTGGAAGAGGGTATTTACGTCATTGGGTTCTTCTATCCTGTAGTACCCAAGGATCAAGCGCGCATTCGCGTTCAATTGAGTGCTGCACACGAGCGTGAACACCTCGATAAAGCCATTGCGGCTTTCACGAAGGTGGGCAAAGAATTGGGAGTAATCTAAGATTTAGTCATTACTTCCGCCTGCTGGTTTTTTCAAGACTTTCCAGAAGAAGTATGCAGTCACGACAGTGACGAATACTTGTGTACTGATCATCATGATGATGGCTGACTGACTCATGCTGTGGCTCCTTTCTTATTATAGTGAGCTTTGCGTACCAAAATGCCCAAATAGACAAACAAGCCCAAAAGCATAAAGCGGGCTAGGTAGCGGTAAAATATGGGATTAACGAAGCGCCCAGTGGCGATGGATTGACCGGCCTTAACGGAGTCTCCTTCGCTGACCATTGCGGTCTGAGATTCGTTTAGTTCATAGGTGCTCAATGGGGCTCCATCTTGGTCGATAATCGTGAGCTTTCCATTTTGGAAGGATACATTACCGCTATTATCTGCCTGCAATTCGCTAGCTATCGGGCTGCGGTTGAAGGCAATATCCACATTGCCTATTTGGCCCAAAATACTGCCGGCATCAAACTCCCACTTCTCGTTGATGGCTTTCTTCCAATCGTTGTCTTTGGGTGATACCAAACTGAGAACGAAGATGATGGCCAAAATACTAGGAGTTACGTAGCGAATAATGGGTTTGTAGATTTTTGGAAGGCGTATATCGGCTCCTTCTTTGATTTCTTTCCAACCGTTGTGAATGTCAAAGATCCAAGAAAACAAGATGGTTTCAGCCAAAGCGAATACAACCAATCCGACAGTTCCAGCCCAGTAATCGTATTGATCAAAGACCCCTTGTTGGAAGAAAATGACGGTGGGTAGTCCCATGATCATGGTGACCAAACCGAAGGTCCAGGCCGCTTTTTTGGTGCTGTATCCGTATTCGTCTTGCATGAAGCCCATCCATGGAGTACCCATGGCAAGTGATGAGGTAATACCCGCGAAAAAGAGCAATCCGAACCACATGAATCCGGCGGCGGTAGCCAAAGCCGTTCCCCATTTTCCAAACAAGTAGGGCATGGTTTGAAAGGCCATGGAGAAAGAGGCGTTTTCTTTCACCCAGTCCAGGCCAAGGTATCCTACGGCAATGGGAATGACGATGGAGGCACCCAGAACTACTTCTACAAAGCCGTTCATCCATCCTGCAGCCATGGCGTTTAGAGCGATGTCATCTTTGGAGCGCACATAGGCAGCATAGCAATGAATGGTGCCCATACCCACTGAAAGGGTGAAAAAGATTTGACCCGCTGCGGCTAACCACACTTTTGGATCCCAGAGGGAGGTAAAGTTGGGCTCCCACAAGAAATTCAATCCGGAGAAGGCATTGCAATCGGTGCAACCTTCTGGTGATCCTGAATCACCCAAAGTAAGGCCTTTGATGGCCAAGAATATGCCAAAAAGGATGAGAAGCGGCATGCCAATTTTAGCCACCTTTTCAACCCCGCCTTCCAATCCTTTGGAGAGTATGTAGATGTTGATGACTAAGCACAATATGTAGAGAAGAACGGGTTCAAGGGGCAAACCGAAGGTACTTTCGCTTAGGCTGGTGTATTGGGAGAAAAAGGCCGCAATCTCCAAGCGATCCATACCGCTGAAGGTTTGACCCAAGCTGTGAATTACATAACTCAAGGTCCAACTTTCAATGTAGCAGTAATAAGCGGCAACGGCGATGTTGGTAAAGATGCCAAACACGCCAATGTATTTCCAAAAACGTTTGCGACCCATTTGGTCCATAATGAACGGCGTGCAGTGGTGCCCGTTTTTACCGCCAAATCGACCCGTTGCCCATTCAATCCAAAGCAAAGGAATACCCATGATGAAGAAACAGACCAAGTAGGGAATGATGAAGGTTCCACCCCCATTATTTACCGCTTGTACAGGAAAGCGTAAAAAGTTTCCGAGTCCTACAGCGTTGCCGGCCATGGCCAGAATCAAACCGACGCGGGTTCCCCACGATTGTGTTTGGCTACTCATAAAGAGCCGAAGATACGATTTAGGGACTTAAATCCTGACCTTTTCTCGGGTGTATCCGAACTGGCGGTTGTCTAATTTAGCAAGCTCCTCTAGATCGGGAAGCATGTCGGCAAATTGATCCAAGTATAAACTTTGGTCGCCGTCAGATAAGGCCTCTTTAGGTTGGTTGTGAACTTCGATGATCAATCCATCGGCCCCTGCTGCTATGGCTGCTTTGGATACCGCTGGTACCAAATCTCGAATGCCAGTACCTTGAGAAGGGTCTAAGATGACGGGCAAATGGCTCAGAGATTTTACCAAAGGAATGGCAGCGATATCTAAGGTGTTGCGCGTGGCATTTTCAAAGGTTCTAATGCCTCGTTCACACAAGATAACCCGTTCATTGCCACTGCTGACAATGTATTCGGCAGCCAACAACCACTCCTCAATGGTGGAGCTCATGCCTCGCTTGAGCAAAATGGGTTTTCCCGCTTTACCCAGGGCTCTGAGCAATGGGTAGTTTTGCATGTTGCGCGTGCCTACTTGCAAAATGTCAGCGTATTCTATGAGCTCAGGGATTTTATCCTCGCTCATGATTTCCGACACCACAGCCATGCCGTATTTGTCGGCCGCTTCTCTCAATAGAACCAAACCCTCCGTTTTCAAGCCTTGAAAGCTGTAGGGGCTGGTTCGGGGTTTGTAAGCGCCGCCACGCAAAAACCGAATACCCAACTTGGATAAAAATTCGGTGATGGTATAAATCTGTTCTTGATTCTCTACGGCGCAAGGCCCAGCAATCATGACCCGCTCACGGCCAATATGTACACCGTTTATCTCAAAGACTGTGTCTTCTTTCTTCCATTCACGGCTTACCAGTTGGTAGGGCTGACGGCTGCTCATTGGCTCAATTGGGTTTGGTGTAGGTTATGATCAATTTGGTCTTGCTGTGATCCAAGATGGACCGTGCTCCGAGCACGGGCTGATCACTGGGAACGCACAAATACAAGCCTCCATTGTAATCTATAGAGTCAAACCAAGAACGGTTCAAAAGGTTTTGAAAATGGCGGGTAATAATAAAACGATAGGTCTGGTTAGACTCGTTGTAAATGCCCCCAAAGCCGGCTGAAGTTCCGTCTTCAATCAAGGCATTTCGGTCGGAGAAAAAAGTCAACTCCCCACTATTGGGGTCCTGGCCAATTGAGAGTGGTTGAAATAGGTTCAGGCGTGGAGCGCTATAAAAGGAATTGCTCGTGCTAAACCCAGAAGACGTTTGTAAGACTAGTTCAGCTTTGTTGATGGCCACATTGCCGTCCTGAATCAAGCTGTAAATAGAGGGAAAACGCAACCACGTTTTTAAGCCACCTAATGCTTGTACATAGGTTTGGTTGTAGTGGGCATTGGGGTTTAGTGTTTGTTGTGTAACAGCGCTGGGGTGTGGTCCTATTTGGCCTGCGGTAGTTGTTTGAGTTTTGCCATCAAAACCAAACACGAATGTGCTTGTATCATCGTAGTAGAGCAAAATCTTGGCTCGGTAGGCTAATGAACCGATGGTGTGCATGTCAAACACACCAAATCCTCCAGCACCAGGTGCCATATCGGTGTTTTGGGGAACTATGGCAATTCCGGGAAAGTACTTAGCCAATTCATCATTGGTCGTATACGCCGATTTGGGAAGACTCATCAGCTTTTTAGCCATTTCGGGTGACAGGGTGATGCGTAGGCCTGATTCAGGCGCCAATTTTGTTTTTCTGTAAGGCAAACTATCGCGGTACAGGCTAAACAAAGTTCCTCGGTATTCACTGTAAACAGAGGCGTCGTAAGAGGGTGCAATATGCTGGTAGTAGGTTTTGCCACTTTCGATATCTTCCAAAAGTGGATAGACACGCAAGACCTGTTCAGTGCTGCGATTGCCATAGAAATTTAAACCCTCTACAACGGGAATGAACAGAACGGCAGAATCTGGATTTTTGCTGTTAGGGAAGTCGCTATTGGGTTCAATTAGGCTGATACTAGCAAATAAGGAGGCTCGACTGGGGCCGAGTGCCGGGTCGTTCATGGCCCCGATCAATGCATAGCTCAACCCGTTGCCTGGGAGGGAATCTTCACGAACGGTGCTGGCATAGACAGAAAAGGTATCGCTTCTGAATAAAGTCAACTGATTGGCGTTGCCTTGTCCCTCCAAAGAGATATTTCCTGATTCAGGTTTACAGGCTACCCAACTCAAGACAAGAAGGCTGAAAAAAGCGATCCTAGTGGAATTCACAGGTTAGGGTCTTAGGCCAAAAGTTGATCGTAAAGCTGCTCGTATTGCTCAGCTAAATCTTCCCCTTCTTTGTGATGAATAGAAGGCTTGCCTTCTAGGGCGTTTTTGACCAATTCCATGGCCTTGTCGCATCCGGCGACGATGGCGTCAGAATGTTTGACGGCACCAGAATGCACGCCGTTGGTGCTAGCGTTGCTGAAGCATTCCATACAATCGCCTTCAAGGGAATTCAAGGCTGCTTTGCGGGAAAATTCGCTACCCAAAGAGTTGTCGCAATCTTCGTGGTATACGGAGTACACCACTTTGGTGTTTTTGAAAACAGGCTCATCCTTGTAAAGGGTCTTCAAATACAAAGGAATCAAAGAGGTCATCCATCCTTGGCAATGAATGATATCAGGAGCCCATCCCAATTTTTTCACGGTTTCCATTACCCCTTTGCAGAAGAAAATAGTGCGCTCGTCATTGTCTTCGAAAAACTTGCCCTTGTCGTTGTTGTAAACGGCTTTGCGGTGAAAGTAGTCTTCGTTATCCAAGAAATACACCTGCATTTTGGTGTTGGGCACAGAGGCTACTTTGATGATCAATGGATTGTCATTGTCGTCTATGCTGATGTTGATTCCAGACAAACGAACCACTTCATGCAGTCGGTTTCGGCGTTCATTGATGACGCCAAAACGGGGCACTAAAATGCGAATTTCGTTGTCCTTTTCTTGCAGTGCCTGAGGCAACATGCGAGCAATAGTGGAGTATGGGGATTGTTCCAAAAAAGGAGCCATTTCCGAACTTACATACAGGACACGTTTTTTCTGGGTCATAAAATTCTGAGCGTAGGGGGAGTGTAAAAGGCTTACAAAAGTATAATAAAAAAATGGGAAATTCAAAACACCCAAGGCTAAAAAGCCTTTATTTGCAAGGCTTTTCGCGCCTATGAAGCTCGTTGAAACCGCCATTGAACTCAGCCAAATTTGCCAAGGGGCAAAGGGGAAAATTGGATTCATTCCAACCATGGGAGCCTTGCATGAGGGTCACATTCAATTGTTGCATGCTGCCCAGGCTGCAACTGACTTTACGGTGGTTAGCGTCTTTGTCAACCCTTTGCAGTTCAACAATCCCGATGATTTGGCCAAATATCCCCGCGATTTGGAGGCTGATGCGGCTTTGCTACGACAGTCAGGTGCTGATGTTTTGTTCGTTCCGAGTGCAGAAGAAGTGTATCCTGAACGCCCAGCGGCCTCAGGAGTTGATTTGGGGGATTTGGCTGCGCGATTTGAGGGAGCGTTTCGACCCGGACACTTCGAAGGGGTGCTTCAGGTTTTGACGCGATTGTTTGAATTGGTTCAACCCAGTCGTGCTTATTTCGGTCAAAAAGACTTGCAGCAATGCATGGTCGTGCGCAAACTCATTGAGCAAAAGTTCTCAGGTCTAGAGATGGTAACCGTTCCTACCGTTCGGGCCAGCAATGGTTTGGCTCTAAGCTCTCGAAATCAGCGCTTGAGTCCCCAAGGCTTGGAAACGGCCTCTGCGATTTACCATCAACTCAAATCCTTGAGTAAAGAGTTGGAATTTGGCTCCAACCTGCATAGCGCTTCTGAGCAATTGGCTTCGCTCGGTATTGAAACAGAATACTTGCAAGCCGTGGCATTGCCTGATATGCAGACCATCAATCGTGCGCAAGAATCAGAAGAGAAAGCAGTAGTATTTGCGGGTTACTTGGAGGGGGTTCGTCTCATCGACAACCTCTTGTTTTGATCATTCCCGCTGACGACTATCTACCCAAATGCTGACGGGACCGTCGTTGCACAAATGCACTTGCATGTCGGCACCAAATTGGCCCGTTTCAACCGGGATTCCCTCCTGTTTCAAGGCAGAAATCATGGCTTCGTACAAGGGAATGGCTTGCTCTGGTCGTGCGGCTCGAATGAAAGAGGGTCGGTTGCCCTTGGCAGTTAAGGCATGAAGTGTGAACTGACTGATCAGCAAAATGCCGCCATTCACATCGCTCAGGCTTCGGTTCATTTTCCCATCTTCATCTGAGAAAAGTCGCATCAAGGCAATTTTCTTCGATAGCCATTGCACATCGCTACTGTCATCGGCCTCTTCAATGCCGAGGAGTACCGTGTATCCGCGGTTAATATGGCCGACAGTTTGGCCGGCAATGTCGACTCGGGCTTCTGATACCCGCTGAATCAAGGCGCGCATGAGGC
>JBJOHK010000013.1:0-11683 GCA_046047755.1 Bacteroidota bacterium
AATAAGACCCAATGATGAAAATGGCCCATAGCATTGGGCCTTTTTCTTTGGTACTTTTGATTGGAATGAAAAAAGGCTGGCTGCTGGGAATCTGTTTGATGCTGGGAAATACCATCCTTGCTCAGGAAGCCAGTCTGTGGTTCAAACCCAACTTAGGGCAATGGGTCAACAATCCTTCAAAAGCACAGCTGCAATTGCCGCTGGCCACCGTCTTTTTCCACGAGTCTGAATTTCGCTTGCTGCTCCAAAACCCTGATGATGCAGCTCAGGTGCACGAAAGCTTCCACCATCGAGCAGAAGGCATCAGTCGAACCCTTCGCCAACACGGTTTAATTTTTCAATTTGAAGGGGCGGAACCCCAGGCACACATTGAGTTCAACAACCCGGCCCCTTGGTATGAAAATTACTTTTTAGGATCAGACACCAGCATTTGGAAAAAGGGCATTCATCCTTATTCCGAGCTGTATATGAGGGAAGTTTATCCGCACATTTCTCTTCGTTTTTACGAGCGAAAGGGACAACTCGAATTTGATTTCATACTAGAACCCGGAGCCGATGTGCGAGACATTCGCATGAAGATTGAAGGTTCAACGGCTTTTGTCAACGACCAAGGCCAACTTCACCTTCCTACCTCTTGTGGGCCGTTGATTTGGAGCGCGCCACTGGCCTTTTCATCGATAGACAACAGCCCCATTGAATGCCAATACAGAATACTCAGCGATGGCCGAATAGGATTGGAAACGGCAAAACGAGAAGCCAAAAAAGGCATGGTCATTGACCCCATTTTGGTGTTCTCTACCTATTCCGGATCAACGGGTGACAATTTCGGTTTTACGGCCACCTACGACTCAGCCGAATGCCTGTATGCTGGAGGAATAGTCGACGCCAACGGTGCCTCCTACCCCGTAACCGCCGGTGCTTTCCAAACCACCTATGGCGGTTCGAGCAACGGTGGCCCACCTGTGCAATTGCCTTGCGATATGTCGATCAGCAAGTACAGCAAAGACGGGTCAACCCTTTTATGGGCTACCTATTTGGGCGGAGATGACGACGAATACCCCCATAGCTTGGTGGTAGATCCACAAAACAATTTGCTCATATTGGGCACCACGCTTTCTAGCAATTTCCCTGTAGCTAGCAACGCCTATGATGCCACCCACAATGGATCATACGACATTGTCATCTCCAAACTTTCAGCCGATGGGAGTAGCTTAATGGCTGGCACCTATTTGGGTGGCTCCAGTTACGATGGATTTCAACGAGACGATGGCGCAACCAAAAGCCAGTTGTTATTCAACTATGCTGACAATTACCGTGGAGACATTCTGGCCGATTCAGCCCATGTCTATTTGGCCACTTGCACCCGCTCAAACAACTTTCCCACCACAGCTGGCGCTTATCAAAGTTCAGCCGGGGGGCTAACAGACGCTGCCATTGTTTGCCTGAACAAAGATCTCAGCAACCTGAAGTGGTCGACGCGACTAGGCGGAACCGATGACGATGCCGCCTATAGCGTCAAATTAGATGGAGCGGGCCATTTGTTTATTGGAGGGGGAACGGCCAGTTCCGATTTCCCGATGACCGGTAACGGCTTGTGGCCCAATTACCACAATCCATCTGGCGGCTCTATCCAGGAAAAGGTTGACGGCTACATATCGCGCTTTGATGCTAACAGTGGTCAATACCAAGTGGGAACCTTTTTTGGCGGAAGTGCTTACGATCAGATCTACTTTCTAGACATTGATTTGGCCGGAAAGGTGTACTACACGGGCCAAACCAAAAGCCGCAATTTTAGCTTGACCAATGGAGTGTATGGCAAATCCAACACCGGCCAATTCATTGGCCGTTTGAGCAATGACTTAAGCCAAGAAGAATTCTTCACCACCTTTGGGAACCGTGTCAATGTCAATCCCGAATTGAGCCCGTCGGCCTTCATGGTTGACGATTGCTTCAACATCTATTTCAGCGGATGGGGTTCCATCATTGGGGTCGGGAACAGCGGCACTACCAGTGGTTTGCCTACCACCCCCAATGCCAATCAAATCACAACCGATGGCAATGATTTCTACCTGATAGTACTCGGGAAGGATGCCCAAAATTTGCTATACGCCTCCTATTTCGGTGGCAGCCAAAGCGAAGATCACGTCGATGGCGGTACCAGCCGATTTGACAAAAAAGGGGTCATTTACCAATCCGTTTGTGCCAGTTGTCCCAACAGCCCACCAGGATTGAATGATTTCCCGACCAGTAGCGGTTCTGCCTTTCCTAATAACGTGTCTATTCGATGCAGCAACGCCAGCTTCAAGTTGGACTTTCGTTTGACCTACAGCATTGATGCCCTATTCAGCGCGCAACCCCAACCGGCTTGCCAAGGCGAAGACATTCGCTTTACTCCCAATACCATTTACCAAGCCCAATACTTTTGGGACTTTGGCGACGGTACACTAAGTCGAGACACCATAGCCACACACCGTTATGCCGATACAGGTCGATACTGGGTTCAAGTCACGGTGGTTGATTCCAATAGTTGCAACCGCAATGCCAATCATGGTCAATGGGTTCATGTCGGTTTGAAACCCACCGGTAAAATTACCGCCACCTTGGAGCCTTGCATCGATTTTACGGAGCTCTTATTAGAAGGTCAAAACTATGATACCCTGATTTGGGATTTCGGCGATGGAAGCCCTCAGATTCGAAATGTGAACCGACTGAATCACAACTATGCCAGCGGCTCCTATACCGTCACGGCCTACCTGCTTAACAGCAACACCCTATGCCGCGATACCCTTGAGTTGCCACTCATTGTCAATACCGATTCGAGCGGGGAAATTTACCTAGCCAACGTGTTTACACCGGGCAGGGGTAGCATTGATGGCCGCGGCGATGGCAAAAACGATTGCTTCCGGGTATATGGGCTTTCCACCGAATGCGACGAGGCAGAATTGCGCATCTTCAACCGATGGGGAGAGCGCATTTTCTACACAGAAGACCTGAGCATTTGCTGGAATGGCAAAGTACAAAACGGGGGTCCTGAACTGCCCGATGGGACCTACTTCTACCAATTGTACATCAAAACCCGAGACCAAAAAGAAGTCAACCGACTCATAGCTGGATCGGTCAATTTGATTCGCGAGCCTTAGGCGTTTTTCGCTCCTCGTTAACCCTTCAGAATGGCTTCAGCATGAAGCTCTCGCGAGGCCTTCCAAAATGATTTTGACTAAGCCAGGCTTTCGGCCTGGGCTTCTGGAGCAATCTTCTTAACCAACCCTTGCAACACTTTTCCGGGTCCAAGTTCGGTGAAGCTTTGCGCACCATCGGCCCACATGGCTTGTACGCTTTGGGTCCAACGTACGGGGGCTGTCAATTGAGCCACCAAGTTGGCTTGAATGTCAGCCGGGTTTGAAACCGCCGAGGCGCAAACATTTTGATAAACGGGGCAATGGGGCGTTTGGAACTGCGTGGCTTGAATAGCCGCAGCCAATTTCTCACGCGCAGGTTCCATTAGCGGAGAATGGAAAGCACCTCCTACTGGCAAAATCAACGCGCGTTTGGCGCCAGCGGCTTTCATCGCTTCACAGGCTTCTTCTACAGCAGGAACAGCCCCTGAAATGACCAATTGGCCGGGACAATTGTAGTTAGCGGCGACCACAATGCCTGAAATGGATGCACAGATCTCTTCCACTTTGGCATCGTCTAAAGCCAGCACAGCAGCCATGGTTCCGGGCTGCATTTCGCAGGCCTCTTGCATGGCCATTGCCCGTTGGTATACCAATTTCAAACCATCTTCAAAACTTAAGCATCCGTTGGAGACGAGAGCAGAAAACTCTCCCAAACTATGTCCAGCCACCATGTCAGGTTTGGGCAAACTATTATCCATGGCGCGAATGACCGAGTGCACAAAAATGGCCGGTTGGGTAACCCGTGTTTGCTTCAAATCTTCGGCACTGCCATTGAACATCAAATCACTAAGACCGAATCCCAAGATTTCGTCAGCTTGCTCAAATCGCTTGCGGTAAATACCGCCCTGCTCGTACAATTCTCGGCCCATTCCCGAAAACTGAGAACCTTGACCGGGGAACACAAATGCATGTTTGGACATGCTTCAAAAATACAGCTTGCCTACAGGCCTTCCGACAATTCCAACCAACGCAGTTCTTTGCTGTCCAATTCATCATTCAATTGGGCCAATTCCGCACTGATGCTTTGTATGCGTTCAAACTCGGTACTCAGACCCGCGAGCTCTGTTTCCAAGGCCTGTTTGCGGGCTTGCAGTTCGGGCAATTCCTTTTCAATTTGCTCGTATTCGTACTTCTCTTTGAAGCTCAACTTTCGGCTTTCCTGAACAGGTTTTTCTTCGACTTGCGGCTTTGAAGCCGCACTAGCTACCAAAGGTTTTTCCTGTTGTTTACGCAGTTTTTCTGCGTCAGCCCAAGTGCGGTAATCGCTGTAATTACCGGGATAATCTTTGATTTGACCCTGGCCCTGAAACACGAATACGTGGTCTACCAACTTGTCCATGAAATAGCGATCATGGCTAACGATAAGTACGCATCCGGGATAGTCAATCAAGAAGGACTCAAGGGTGGCCAAAGTCACGATATCTAAGTCGTTAGTGGGCTCATCGAGTATCAAAAAATTGGGGTTGGTCACCAAGACCTTGAGCAGTTGCAAACGACGCTTCTCCCCCCCGCTTAACTTGCCAACCCACTGATAATGGGTCTCATTCGCAAATCCAAATCGACGCAAAAACTGGGCAACGGGCAAACGCGTACCATCGGCCATGGGCAAGTATTCCGCCAATTCCCTTAGCACATCGATGACACGCATGTCATCTGGAGCATTCAGGGGCTTCTGGTCAAAATAACCAAAGACCATGGTTTCGCCGGCCACAATTTTGCCTTTATCGGGACGCTCCAAGCCCATGATCATGTTTAAAAAGGTCGACTTACCTACCCCGTTCGGGCCAACTATTCCAATCTTTTCTCCGCGCTTGAAGGTGTATGTAAAGTCTTCAAGGATGCACAAATCATCTCCAAAGGCCTTCTCCAAATGGTAGAGTTCGAGGATTTTTTTACCCATACGCTCCATCTTCACACCAAACTCGGTAGCCTCGTCTTGGTATTTCTTCTTGGCTCTGTCCGATAAATCATCAAAAGCTTCCAAGCGAGATTTGCTCTTGGTGGTTCGGGCTTTGGGCATGCGCCTTACCCATTCAAGTTCTCGGCGGTACAAATTGTGGGCCTTTTCCTGTTCGGCTTGAGCCACAGCGTATCGGTGGTGCTTGTTTTCAATGTAGGCTTCGTAATTGCCCGGGTACTCAAACAACTCACCTTTGTCCAATTCCAAAATGCGGTCACAAATACGGTCCAAGAAGTAGCGATCGTGGGTAACCAACAGCAGGGTTAAGGACTTGGCCATGAGCTGCTCTTCCAGCCACTCAATCATCTCAATATCCAAGTGGTTGGTGGGCTCATCCATAATGAGCAAATCGGGCTCTTCTAGGAGCACACGTGCCAGCGCCAATCGCTTTCGCTGGCCACCGCTCAACTGAGAAACCGGTTGAACTACATTGTGAATGTTCAACTTACCCAAGACCGTTTTGGCGCGGGCTTCCAAATCCCAGGCTTCGTATCGAGTCACGGCCTCCATGGCCGCATCCAAGGCTTTTTCCGAAACAGAAGTAGCCTCAAGACTGTGTTGCTCCAATGCCGCTTCATAGTCTCGAACCGCCCGTACGGCCGGTGCGTCACTCAAAAACACATTGTCGAGAATACTGGCCTTATCGTCCAAATCAGGCTCCTGTGAAAGGTAGGCCCAATGCAATTCTTTGCGAATGCTTACTACTCCTTCATCGGGTTTGTCGCGCTGAGTAAGAATGTTCAATAGACTGGTTTTACCCGACCCATTGGCAGCCACCAAAGCCACTTTGTCTCCTTTGCTCAGTCCAAAGGTGATGCCTTGAAACAGGGTTTTCTCGTTCCAGGTCTTGTGGAGGTTTTCAGCCGACAGCACATTCACGGCGCAAAGATCGGGGTATGGCCCCGCTAAACCATGCTCAAAGAGGATCTACCAGCAACATCTGGCATACGCGCTCGCTGAGCACTAGCTCTTCTTGTCCGTTCAAACGAACACGCATAGAGGCATCAAACGATTCGACGGCCAAAATTTCCAATTCACTGCCAATGCCCATGCCTCGTTGAGTCAAATAGGTTAAAAACTCACTGGTACTTTGGCTCAATGCCTTGAGTTCAAGCCGTTGACCAATCGGGCATTCCGAAAGGTTGGCATACATGACAGTTTCGAACCGGCCCTCTGCATCGGGGATGGGTGAACCATGGGGATCAACGGTAGGGTGATTCAACATTCGATCCATTCGACTGAACAGGGCCTCGCTGTCAATGTGCTCAATTTGCTCGGCAATCTCGTGTACCTCTTCCCAGCCAAAACCCATCACATCGACCAAAAACATTTCGGTCAATCGGTGCTTGCGAACAATCAGGCCAGCCGCTCGCCTTCCTTGATCGGTCAAGGTTAGTGGCTTGTATTTTTCGTATTCAATCAGCCCTTTGGAATGCAGGTTCTTTGCCATGCTATTGGCCGTGGGTACCGATACACCTAGGCGTTGGCCCAATTCACTGACTGACCCACATTGGCTGTCATTTCCTGGCTCTGAAACCAAAGCCAATAAGGCCTTCAGGTAATTTTCTTCGGTTATTGTTGCCATGCTCAGGTTTGCAATACACCCACATTGAACGGGGCCACAGGCGCTTGATTGGCTGCCTCAATTCCCTTGGAGATCCATGTGCGTGTTTGCATCGGATTAATGATTGCATCGACCCACAAGCGTGCCGCCGCGTAATAGGCCGTTGTTTGCTTTTCGTAGCGTTGGGTAATCGTATCAAGTAGCTCTTTTTCCTTCTCTGGATCAATCTCGTGCCCTTTGGCCTTTAAGCTAGCTTTTTCGATTTGCAGCAGGGTTTGTGCCGCTTGAGCTCCTCCCATTACTGCAATTTTGGCGCCTGGCCAAGCTACAATCAATCGAGGATCATAAGCTTTTCCGCACATGGCGTAATTGCCGGCCCCATAACTATTGCCAACAATAATGGTAAACTTCGGAACTGTCGAATTCGACATGGCATTGACCAATTTTGCTCCGTCTTTGATGATACCGCCTTGTTCGCTGCGGCTACCGACCATAAAACCGGTAACGTCTTGCAGGAACACCAAGGGAACCTTCTTTTGGTTGCAATTCATGATGAATCGAGCCGCTTTATCAGCTGAATCTGAGTAAATCACACCGCCGACCTGCATTTCGCCTTTCGCGTTTTTCACCATTTCGCGGTTGTTGGCCACAATGCCGACTGCCCATCCGTCGATGCGCCCGTAGCCACAAAGCAAAGTCTTGCCGTAGTCGGCTTTGTAGGGCTCGAAACTATCGGCGTCTACCAAAGTCTCAATCAACTCAATGGACTTATATGGCTTGGTTCGATCGTGCGGCAATACACCAAAAGCATCTCCTATGGGCCTTGAGGGATTAGCACTATCTACCCGGTTAAAGCCGGCTGACTCGGGAGCGCCCAACATACTCATGATGTGTTTGATGCGATCCAAGCATGAAGGATCATCGGGGAACTTGTCGTCAATCACCCCAGAAATCTCCGTTTGGGTTTTGGCCCCTCCTAAGGTTTCGTTGTCTATGTCTTCTCCTATGGCCGCCTTGACCAAATAGGAACCCGCCAAAAATATGCTGCCATTGCCTTCCACAATCAGGGCCTCATCACTCATGATGGGCAAATAGGCCCCACCGGCCACGCATGAACCCATAACCGCTGCGATCTGGGTTATACCCATGGCACTCATCTTGGCATTGTTTCGAAACATGCGACCAAAATGTTCTTTGTCTGGGAAAATTTCGTCCTGCATGGGCAAGAATACGCCTGCGCTATCGACCAGGTAAATGATGGGCAAACGGTTTTCCATGGCAATCTCTTGGGCGCGCAAGTTTTTCTTTCCTGTAATGGGAAACCAAGCGCCCGCTTTTACCGTGGCATCATTGGCCACAATTACACACAAACGACCTTGCACGGTTCCTAGCCCGGCCACTACCCCACCGGCTGGGCAAGAGCCGTATTCTTCGTACATTTCATAACCGGCAAAAGCCCCTATCTCCAACCAATCGGTACCCTCATCGCGCAAATAATCGATGCGTTCGCGGGCCAACATTTTGCCTTTCGCCTTTTGTTTTGCGGCAGATTTTTCACCACCGCCTAGCGCTATTTTATTCAATTTTGCTTCAACAGATGCCCACAATTGCTTGTTGAGATCTTCATTCTGATTGAAGGCTAAATTCTGCTCGGCCATAGCCCAAAAATAGGCATTGAAAGGCATAGATTCAGGCCAGATAAGTAAGTTAAGGCGTAATTGCCTATCTTCGCGGCGCTTAATTCTTTAAGAGTCTGTCTTTGGGGGAATCCAGTTTAGAGATTCCCATCCCTGCGAAAACGAACTCAAGAAGTGTTTCGCAGAAGATAGTACACAAAAAAATATGACAACGTTTAATGACCTTGGGCTTCATAGCTCATTGGTACAGGCTGTGCACGAGCGCGGCTACACCCAACCCACGCCCATTCAAGAGGCGTCGATTCCCGTTATCCTTCAAGGAAGCGATTTATTTGCAACGGCTCCAACCGGAACAGGCAAGACTGCCGCCTTTGCGATTCCCATTTTGCAGCAAATCATCGAGCATCCTCAACACAAAACACAAGCCTTGGTGCTTGCTCCTACTCGAGAATTGGCCCACCAGATTTCTGACAATTTCCACCAATACGCCAGCGGTGTCGATCTAAACATTGCCTTGGTTTACGGAGGAGTTTCACAGTATAAACAGGTAAAAACCATTCAACGCGGATGCCAGGTTATCATCGCAACTCCCGGCCGTTTGTTGGATTTGATCGAGCAAGGTTTCATCGATTTGAGCGGAATTCGCACCCTCGTTTTGGACGAATGTGACCGAATGTTGGACATGGGTTTCATCGGCGACATTCGCCGCATCGGAAAACTCATTTTGACTGAAAATCGCCAAACCTTGTTGTTCTCTGCAACGGCTCCCTACGAAATCAAACAATTGGCTTCTGAGATGTTGCAAGATCCCGAAAGCATTGACATCATGCCCAAGGAGGAAGACAAACCCAAAATTACCCAGTGGTTGTTTGCCGTAGACAAAAATAACAAGAACACCCTGTTGACCGAATTGCTTGAAGGCGAAGAAATTGATCAAATGTTGATTTTCACCCGCACCAAGTTCGGGGCCGATAAATTGGTCAAATACCTTAAGCAGTCAGACATGACCGCCGTAGCCATTCACGGTGATAAGAGCCAAAAAGAGCGCAGCATCAACTTGGATAAGTTCAAAAGTGGACGCGCCCGTATTTTGGTAGCTACCGATGTGGCGGCCCGTGGAGTTGACGTGAAAGAATTGAGCTACGTGCTCAACTACGATTTGGCCCAAGATGCCGACACCCACACTCACCGCATTGGTCGTACCGGCCGCGCCGGTGCCGAAGGTATTGCCGTCTCTTTCTGCGCCCAAGACGAGGTGAATTTGTTGGAGCAGATTTACAAAGTTCATGGACAGGATTGCATGATCGAAATGGAGCACGACTGGCGCATAGATCTGGTATTCCGCAAATCCGGCAACCGCAATCGCCGCGGTCACGATCGCCCCAACTCGAAACAAGAGAGTGGAAAAGGCCAACCAGCTTACGGCAATGTTCGCGTGATTTCTGGTCCTTCTAAACCCTTCAAAACCACAAAAAATCCTTATGCCTATGCAGAAAGTGACCGCAACTCAGGTGGTGATCGTTCGGGAGGTGGCTCTTACGGGGGTGGCAAACGCCGCTCAGGGGGTGGAGGTTCCAACTCAGGCGGTGGCAATCGCCACTCAGGTGGATCAAAGCGCCGATTTGGAAACAAAAGCTCCAAAAGCCGGGCATAAAAAAAGGCGGTATCGCGTCGCTACAACCTACTACCCTTGCTGCCTTCCGGCCCTGGGGGAGTTTGCAGGGAGCTGACCGTACCGCCGCTTCAAAGATACATCCCAATGACGGAATTGGCCTCATGGCCAAAGCCGGTATATTTGCAGCATGATGAAGCTCCGTTCCGAATTGCTAATCAAACAATACGGCGCAAAATGCGTCGTAAACGAGGTCAGTGTATTCGTGGAACAAGGAGAGATTGTAGGTCTTTTGGGACCCAATGGAGCGGGCAAAACAACTACTTTCTACATGTTTGTAGGCTTGGTTCAACCCGATGCCGGTTCGGTCTATTTGGACCAACAAAACATCTCATCACTTCCCATGTACAAACGTGCCCAATTGGGCATTGGATACCTACCCCAGGAAGCTTCGGTGTTCCGCGATCTCAGCGTGGAAGACAACATCCGAGCGATATTGGAAATGACGAACCTGTCCCAAACCGAACAAGATTCCAAATTGGAATCTCTGATCGAAGAATTCGGTTTGGGGCGAGTTCGAAAAAATTTAGGTAAGGTTCTGAGCGGGGGCGAACGCCGTCGAACCGAAATTGCCCGAGCATTGGCTACTGACCCCAAATTCATTCTATTGGATGAACCCTTTGCTGGAGTAGACCCGATTGCCGTTGAAGACATTCAAGGAATTGTTGCCAAACTCAAAGAGAAGAACATTGGCATACTCATTACGGACCACAACGTACAAGAAACCCTGAGCATCACAGACAGGGCTTATTTGCTGTTTGAAGGAAAGTTACTCAAGCAAGGAACCGCTGAAGAACTGGCCAATGACCCCCTTGTACGTAAGGTGTATTTGGGTCAAAACTTTGAGCTCAAACGCAAAGCCCCCCGCGGGGAGCGGGCTGAACAGCTATGAGGCTATTCTTGCCGACACATGACGATGTGTACCGGCACCTGGCAACAGAATCTTACTTCCTAAAGAATGCCGAAGAATCCATACTCATGCTGTGGTTTTCATCTCCGAGTATTGTTTGTGGCAAGCATCAGAACCTAGGTGCAGAAGTCGATTATCGCCTGTGCCGAGAACGAAACATTAGCTTGGCCCGCAGAATTTCTGGTGGCGGAACCGTATACCATGACCTGGGAAATTTGAACTTCAGTTTCATTCAAGCCCTACCCGAAGGTTTGGAGAAAGCCATCGATTACAAGCGCTATCTAGAACCCATGCGTCAAGCGCTGCTAGCGTTGGGCATTCCCACAACCTACTCGTACAAGGATGATTTATTGCTGAACGATTTGAAGATCAGCGGCAACGCCCAACACATAGACCAGCGCCGCAAGTGGGCCTTGCACCACGGAACCTTGCTCTACAATGCTGATTTGGGAAACCTCTCAGCGGCCTTGCATACCCGTGGCCAATACGAAGGCAAGGGTATCGCTTCTCGACCAAGCCCCGTTGTAAACATTCAAGAAGCCATTAACTGCCCTTGGAGCCCTGAAGAATTTCGCCAACTACTGGCCCAGCAATTTGAGAAACAGTTTGCTTACCGAGAGCGACCCCTTGATAGTCTCGAAAACCAAGAAATTGAAGAGATACGCCATAACACTTTGCAAACCGAGGCTTGGATCTTAGGCTACTCTCCCAGCTACCGACACCGAAGAGTATATGCATTAAACGGGCAGACTTATGAAATA
>JBJOHK010000014.1:0-23152 GCA_046047755.1 Bacteroidota bacterium
AAAATTCAGGACAGTGCAAAGGCTTGAAAGGTTTGCGTCCTGGAGGGATGCACCAATCTAAGGTGGCGCTTACTTCGTGGCTAGAGGGAATAGCGCTTCGGCCATCGCTCACGGTGAAGTCATAGCTGTATCCAAATTTGAATTTGTCTTTTCTGAAACCAACCAACATCATAATGGCGTCCGAGTTTCCATAGTTTCCAAAAGTTTGACGGAACCACAAACCTGTCACCAAAGGCCCTTTGTTGGCATAGAAGCCCAAATTCAATTGCGTGAAATTACGCTGCATCATGAAGAGTGCATTGGGAGAGAAGGTGTTAGTCTCGTAGCGATTATGGCTCAATGGAATAACCGCACCCGTGTGAACGGTATAACGACGGGGCAATACCTCATCAGGGTTTTGATAAAAAGACCAGTTGGGTTCCGTGATGTTGTGAGCCGCTGCTCCAAAATAGAACTTGCTGGTATACATGATCCAACCTGCATTGAAGTTGGGGTAGGTTACACTGTTGCTAGGCTGTTGTTCACCAGTAGGCAGCACGAAACCTTGAGTGGGAAGAATCATGTCGGCGAATTTCAAACGATTGAAATCCAAACTCTTCATGACTACACCTCCCTGCAAACCAAAACGCATAAACAGGCGACCGTGGTTCAAGGGCAATAAATAACTGTAAACCCCGCTTATGGCTGTTGAAGTCAACAAACCTGAACCGGCGATGTCGTGGAATACCATTGCACCCAAACCTCCACCGATGGAGGGAACGTGCTGGTCCCATGAAAACATCAAGGAACGGAAAGTGCCTGGAAGGCTAGGCCATTGGTTGCGATAGTTTAAAGCAACGCGGCCAGCCGCCATACCCATGCCACATACAGCCGAACCAGCCAAAGCGGGATTGGTGTATACCGGTGCGGCATAGAATTGCGTGAGCTCGGGGTCCTGGGCCTGCACTCGGGCAGCCGAGAAACTCAAAACGCTCAATAAAGCAATGCGTACAATGGTTTTCATACCTAAGATTTTCAAAACTACGAATAAAAACGCGTCTCCATCAAAAATATTTCCTCTTACTCTAGCATAACTGACCTGAATGCGACACACAAATGACGACCCTGTCCATTGAGCATGGGCGATATTGTGTATTTTTGAGGTATGTCCAAACGCATAACCTCGGCGATGCTTGCCCTAATGATGGGTCTGATTCAAGGCCTCAGCGCTCAAGGCGTTTTTGCCAGTGGTGGCGAGTGGTTTGGCATTCAAGTTCAGGGAACCCAAACGTATCAGATTGGCTACCAAGATTTGAAAAATTGGGGCATGGATATGAACTCCGATCCCCGAAATTTCCATGTGTTTGGTTACATGGGTACTGAGCTCGCCTCTCGAAATGAAGGCAATCTGACCTCTGATCCCCCAGAGTTGAGCATTGGGGTAGTGGGCGAAGCAGATGGCAAATGGGATCCCGGTGACTATGTCGAATTCTTTGTGCTCGGTCCGAAGGGCCACACCTTAAATCAACAAAAAAGCATCGAACCCTACACCCGATTTTATGAGGCCAGTCTCCATTTTGTCGTGGGCCACAACAGCAAACGTGGTCATCGAATATTGACCCAATCGGCTTGGGTTGGTTCTGAACCCATGAGTCAATGGTTCCACTGGGCTTCTGAATGTGTTTGGCATGATTCTGATCGGGTGAATCCGACGGCTATGGGGCGCACCTGGCTCGGAGAAAAATTGGGCAATGAGACCTTGTCCCGAACCTGGAAGGAAAACTTAGGTGCCCGCTGTGATTCGGCCCTTATACGCTTGACCTTGGCCCCGGCGTTGGTTGACCAAGGCGGAACCATAAAGGTTCAAATCAACGATACTCAACAAACATTGACCTTACGCCCTATTTCCAATGGGTTTGAGGCGCATTATTTGCTGAGCAAGTCGTATTCGGTCCCCTTGAAATCTGGCCAATTGGAGTTGACCCTTAACTTGAACCGTCCGAATACCCAGTCCAGCTTGTACTTGGAGTCGTATTCCATTGAACTTTTTGGAGAAGCCGTTACGCCTGATCAAAACACCCTGTTGTTCAACGAAGGTTTGGCTCAGTATTCGTCAAATACCACCCGCGGATGGAGAATAGTCGACAATCTCCAAACCACACCGCTTCCTCGATACTGGAACGTCACCAATCCTTATCAACCCTTCAACTTGCAAAATCCGCAGGTATCAAAAAATGGAAAAGCTTGGAAAGAGTTGAGGTTTTTCCCTGGAGAAGAAGCGGGAATGCTGTGGGTGTCATACCCCAATCAGCTGTCCAAGCCTGTCTTTACGGGCCGATTCACGGTAAACGATGTGATCGGTGAAACGGCTGCTGACATGATCATCTTGACGCAGCCCGATTTCGTGGAGGCTGCCTCAAAATTGGCCTTGCATAGAATCCAGAAGCAGGGATATTCGGTCAAGGTGGTTTTTCTTGATGATATTTATAAGGAGTTCGGATCAGGACAACCTGATTTGATGCATGTTCGCAACTACGCCCGATGGGAATTGTCTAAGGCCAAGGCACAGAATGTAGATTTTCGTTACTTATTGATCTTGGGCTCGGCCTCTTATGATATGCAAGACCGGGTCAGTCATAACACGAATTTCATTCCGATTTATCATGCGAACACCAACAACAAAGCCGCAGCTTTTTGTTTGGACGATTTTATAGCCTATACCGATTCAGGTCAGGGAGATCCTGAAAAGGGAATTAGCCGAATGGCCTTTGCCGTCGGTCGCATTCCGTGTAGAACATCGGCTGATGCCAATGCTGTAGTTGAGAAATTGATTCGCTATGACGATAGGAAGAGTTTGGGCGATTGGCGCAGCCAAATCACCTTCGTGTGCGATGACATGGATGAATACTGGGAGCGGGAGTTTGTTACCCAAACCGAATCGTATGCCCAGAGCATGGTCAATTCATGGCCTTATTTGAACGTGAATAGGGTCTATGCCGATGCCTACAAACAAGTGACGACCGGAAACGGAGAGAAATACCCTGATGTCAGCAAGGCCATTGATCGTGCCGTACAAGAGGGAAGCCTGTTTGTCAATTACCAAGGGCATGGTGGCGAAAAGGGATGGGCTCAAGAATCGTTTTTGGATGTACCCATGATTCAGGCCTGGGAAAATCCCTATCGCATGCCGGTTTTGTTTACTGCTACCTGTGAGTTCAGTCGATTCGATGATCCCGAACATCAAAGTGCCGGCGAATTGGCGCTATTGAATCCAGGTGGTGGGGCTATAGGATTGATGTCAACCACTCGCTTGGTTTACGTTTCCGGAAACTCTGAAATCAATCGAGATTTTTGGACCAAATACGGTTTCCCAAAAGTTGGGGAGCCCGTTCCAACCTTGGGTGAAGTCTTCCAACGCATGAAAAATCGCCCATCCTTGAATTCAGAAGACAACAAATTCGCTTTGCTTGGGGATCCTTCCATGCGATTGGCCTTTCCTGAACATCTGATTATCATCGATAGCATCAACGATATTCCCGAAATTATTTTTGACGATACCATACGCGCCTTTTCGGTAGTGAAGGTCAAAGGGCACATAAGTGAACGCCAGAAAGGCTATTTCAAAGGATTCAATGGGGTATGTAGCATCAAAGTATTCGACAAACCCATCAACCGAAGCACGCTCAATAACGATGGCAGTTCTGAGCCTGTAGATTTCCAAGATTGGGCTAGCATATTATTCAATGGCGAGGTGAGTGTCCAAGATGGTGCCTTCTCCTTTGTTTTCGCTGTGCCCAAAGACATCAATTACAACATTGGATTAGGTCGAGCGCAGTTTTATGCTCATAACGGGGAAACCGACGCCATGGGAGCCTGGAGTTTCTTGATTGGCGGAAGTGAGTCCATTTCAGAGCTGGATACGGCTGGACCAGAAGTTCGCGCATTTTTGGAAGATACTACCTTCGTTGAAGGAGCGGTGGTGCCCGCTTCTTCGACCTTTGTCGGCCGAGTTTTTGATCGAAACGGCATCAATGCTACCGGTGCTGGCATTGGTAGAGACATGCTTCTGATTTTAGACGAAGGCACAGAACGCGAGCAGCAGTGGGTGGTCAACGATTATTTTACCTATGATTTAAACAGTTACCAGCGGGGAACAATTTCATTTCCTCTCCCTAGCTTGGCCCCAGGTAAGCACAGTGTTCGCTGCAAAGTATGGGACATTTATAACAATTCCGGTGAAGGCAAGACGCATTTTGTAGTCAGCCCTGGCCGCGAGTTGGTGATTAGTCGTCATGGAATGGTCCCCAATCCTGCTCATGCTGGATCCAAAATTTCCGTGACTCACAGTCTGCCTGGAGACGATTTGCAGGTTACTTGGCAGTGGTTGGATATGGCTGGCCGCGTGGTTAGGCAAGAAACCACTCAAGAGAGCAGCAGTTTGACAACCTTGAGCTGGTCTCCCTGGGGTCAGAATTCGGCACAAGGCCCCGATCCTTTGCCTCAAGGAATATACCTGTATCGCGTTCACATCAGTACACTGGATGGATTGTCGGCGGTTTGCGGCGGTAAATTCGTTTGGACCGGCCTTTAAATGCAATAATTGAGGTATTTTCTCGTTCATATTTTAAGCAAATTTTCGGCTTTGTTTCGCCCTGCGAATGGAGTCGCTTATTTTTGTTTCCAACACCATGAAAAAATTCATTCTCGGATGTGGCCTTGTGGGTTTTACCCTAAGCGGCGTTAACGCACAAATTTCTTCCACGCAATTGGCGGGTCAATTGAATACGGTTACCACCATGGTTCCCTTCTTGACTATAACTCCAGATAGCCGTTCGGCTGCTATGGGAGACGTAGGGGTGTCCCTCTTTTCTCCTGATGCCAACAGCGTTCATTGGAACATGGCTAATTTGGTACACGCTGAAAAACAGAGTGGTTTTAGTTTGTCTTATGCCCCTTGGTTGCGTCAGTTGGTAGACGATGTGGGGTTCTCTTATCTAGCGGGTTATGCTAAAGTGGGTGACAACAGTGTAGTGGGTGGTTCTTTTCGCTATTTTTCCTTGGGTAACATCAATTTTACCGATTTTGAAGGCAATCCAACGGGAAACTTCAATCCTAATGAAATCGCCATTGACGGCGGATACGCAACTTCTTTCAATCGCCAAATTTCTATGGGTGTGAACCTGCGCTTTATTTACAGCAACATAGCTGGAAACAGAGCCATTCAAGGCATTGACTACCGCGCTGCTATGGGCGGTGCTGGTGATATCAGCTTCAATTACAACGTTTTTGAAGATCGCGGGTCTCAGAATAGCGATTTGAAATTTGGGTTCAACATCCAAAACATCGGTTCCAAAATGACCTACTCGAGCAAAGAGAAGCGTGATTTCATTCCCACCAATTTGAAATTGGGGGTGGGTTATCATACCGAAATGGATGACTACAATAGCTTCTCGGTGTATATGGACATCAATAAGTTATTGGTTCCTACTCGTCCGTATTATTTGGTTTCTTGGGATGGAAGAAGCGATTCTATGGTGAACGGTATTCGCCAATTCATAGGCACCGATCCTAATGTATCCGTTCCACAAGGCATGATTCAATCGTTTTATGATGCTCCTGGAGGAATGCAGGAAGAGTTGAAGGAATACATGCTAAGCATAGGGGGTGAATATTCATACAACGATCAATTCATGGCTCGCGCTGGAGTCTTTTATGAAGCCCAGACAAAAGGCGGTCGTCAATACGGAACCCTTGGGTTTGGATTGAAATTTGAAACCCTAACCGTAGACGCAGCTTACTTGATTCCATTTGCCAATCGTCACCCTTTGCAAAACCAAATGCGGTTTAGCTTGCATTTCGATTTAGCTTCAGCAAAGGCGAAATAATCGCTACACCTTGATTTTTGGGGGCTAAATTTGCCTCATGTCCAAGGCTAGACAAACTTTACTTGACAAACGTGCTGCCGCCCAATTGGGTGGAGGGCAGGCCCGCATTGAAGCCCAACATAGCAAAGGGAAACTCACCGCCCGTGAACGCATTCAAATTGTGTTAGATGAGGGGAGTTTCCAAGAAATTGGAGCCTTTGTTACTCACCGAAGCAAAGATTTCGGCATGGAGAAGCAGAGCATTCTAGGTGACGGTGTTGTCACCGGGTATGGCCGTATTGAAGGTCGCTTGGTATACATTTTTTCTCAAGACTTTACGGTATTTGGTGGCTCTTTGAGTGAAACCCATGCTGAGAAGATTTGCAAAATCATGGAGATGGCCTTGGACAACGGTGCGCCATTGATCGGATTGAATGATTCAGGTGGAGCCAGGATTCAAGAAGGGGTTGTTAGCCTTGGAGGCTATGCCGATATTTTTTATCGAAATGTGCAGGCCAGTGGGGTGATTCCTCAAATTTCAGCCATTATGGGTCCCTGCGCGGGTGGTGCTGTTTACAGCCCAGCACTTACGGATTTTATCTGTATGGTGGAGGGTAGTAGTTACATGTTTGTAACCGGCCCCAATGTGGTGAAAACAGTGACCAATGAGGAGGTGAGTAGCGAAGATTTGGGCGGTGCATCGGTACATGGATCCAAGAGTGGTGTAGCCCACTTTACCATGGCCAACGAAATACAATGCTTACACGGTATTCGTCAAATGCTGAGTTATATGCCTTCGAACTGTGAAGAAAAAGCTCCATTCGTAGACTATGAGGCAGGAAATGAAACTCGTGAGGCCTTAGCCAATGTGGTGCCTGAAAACCCCAATCATCCTTACGACATCAAGGAAGTGATAGAGCAGGTGGTTGATGCGGGTTCATTTATGGAGGTTCATAAGAATTTTGCGGAAAATATTGTGGTGGGTTTTGCTCGCTTGGCCGGGCGAAGCATGGGTGTAGTAGCCAATCAACCGGCCCATTTGGCTGGCGTACTGGATGTACACAGCAGCCAAAAGGGCGGACGCTTTGTGCGCTTCTGTGACGCCTTCAATATTCCCTTGTTGGTTTTCGAGGACGTTCCTGGATTCTTGCCGGGAACCGATCAAGAGTGGAATGGAATCATTACCAATGGGGCGAAATTATTGTACGCTTTCAGCGAAGCCACTGTTCCTCGAATTACTGTTATTACTCGAAAGGCATATGGTGGTGCCTATGATGTCATGAACTCCAAACACATTGGAGCCGACATGAATTTTGCTTGGCCTACGGCTGAAATTGCCGTGATGGGGGCTAAAGGTGCAGCAGAGATTATTTTCAAACGCGATATACAATCAGCGACTGATCCGGCTGCGGCTTGGAAAGAAAAGGAGCAAGAATATTCCGACTTATTTGCCAATCCGTACAGAGCCGCAGAGCGTGGATTTGTAGACGAAGTCATATTGCCAGAAGAGACTCGCGAGCGTTTGATTGCCGCATATGCTATGTTGGAAAATAAAGTGAAGAACAATCCCAGACGCAAGCACGGGAACATTCCATTGTAAACTACTTTCTTTTTAAAAAATAGGAAAAACAGTCAAAAATTGCTGGTTTTTCCTTGTTTTTGGCAAAAAAAGCGACCAAAAAGGCCGCATTTGTCGTTATTTTGCCAGCTCTAAAAATCCACTTATGGACTTAAAAGAAATTCAACAACTCATCAAATTTGTCTCTGTTAACGGAGTCGACGAGGTTGCGATTGAGCGCAAAGACTTCAAATTGCACATCAAAAAGAATGCTGTTCAAGTAGTTTCAGCTGCACCTGTTGTTGCTGCTGCTTCCGCACCCGTTGCTGTTGCACCTGCAGCCGCCGCACCTGCTGCTCCCGCTGCTCCCGCTGCAAGCACGGCTTCTGACGATTCCAAGTATATAGCCATTAAATCACCCATGGTGGGTACTTTTTATCGCTCAAGTAACCCAGAATCTCCATCATTCATCAATGTGGGCGATGATGTGAAGCCTGGAAAAGTTGTTTGCATCGTAGAAGCGATGAAATTGTTCAATGAAATCGAAAGTGAAATCAGCGGTAAAATCGTGAAGGTATTGGTTGACAATGCTTCACCCGTTGAATACGATCAGCCACTTTTCTTGGTCGATCCTTCCTAATCGTTCATTGCCATGTTTAAGAAAATTCTGATCGCCAACCGCGGTGAAATTGCGTTGCGCATCATTCGCACTTGCAAAGAGATGGGCATCAAAACCGTTGCGGTTTATTCTACGGCCGATCGCGATAGTTTGCATGTGCGCTTTGCTGATGAAGCCGTTTGCATAGGTTCTGCACAGAGTCGTGATAGTTATTTGAGTATGCCCAGAATCATGGCAGCAGCTGAAGTAACCAATGCAGATGCCATTCATCCAGGTTACGGTTTCTTAAGCGAGAATTCGAAATTTTCGGCTTTGTGCCGTGACCACGGTATTAAGTTTATCGGAGCCACACCTGAGCAAATTGATCAGATGGGCGACAAAAGCAACGCCAAAGACACCATGAAAAAAGCCGGAGTGCCTACCATTCCTGGCTCTGACGGTCTTTTGGAAAGCATTGAACAAGCTAAAAAATTGGCTGTTGAAATGGGGTTCCCTGTCATCATTAAGGCTACAGCCGGTGGTGGCGGTCGGGGTATGCGAATCATCTGGGCTGCAGATGAGGTTGAGAATGCCTGGAACAGTGCCAAGCAAGAAGCTGGGGCCGCATTCGGGAACGATGGCTTGTACATGGAGAAGTACATCGAAGAACCTCGCCACATTGAAATTCAAATTGCCGGTGACCAGTATGGAACGGTCTGTCATTTGTCTGAACGCGATTGTTCGATTCAACGCCGTCACCAAAAACTTCTTGAAGAGACCCCTTCTCCTTTCATGACCGATGAACTTCGCGAGAAAATGGGAGAGGCGGCCAAAGCAGCGGCTAAAATCATTCAATACGAAGGGGTAGGAACGGTTGAGTTCTTGGTTGACAAGCACCGTAACTTCTATTTCATGGAGATGAACACCCGAATTCAGGTTGAGCATCCGGTAACCGAAGAGGTAATCAATTACGACTTGGTAAAGGAGCAGATTTTGATTGCCGCAGGTGTTCCCATTTCGGGTGCCGATTACCTGCCTACAAAGGCCGCCATCGAATGCCGTATCAACGCTGAAGACATCTACAATAACTTCCGTCCATCACCAGGAAAAATCCAAGTTTTGCATAAGCCCGGTGGTCATGGGGTACGCGTGGATAGCCATATTTATGCGGGGTATAGCATCCCCCCATACTATGACTCCATGATTGCTAAATTGATTGTTTCGGCTCAGACGCGGGAGGAAGCCATTGTGAAAATGGAACGTGCCTTGCAAGAGTTTATCATTGAAGGCATTCATACAACCATCCCATTGCAATTGCAACTCATGAAAGATCCCGATTTTAGAGCGGGTAATTTCACGACGAAATTCATGGAAACCTTCAAAATCCAATAACAAAAAAGCCGCCCTTGGGCGGCTTTTTTTATGCTGTTGGTAAGCGCTTAAGGCTTGTAGCGAACTCCGCTTGCTCTAAAATAAACTTCACATTGGCTGCTGTCTTGGTCTGAAGGCTTGACCTTAAAAGTACCCGTGCAATAGACATCTCCTTTATTCATGGTAGTGGGTATGGTTACTCCCTCTTCCAATTCCACGTACAATGAGCCCAAGGGTCCCAATTTGCGATTTTCATAGGCTTCAAGCGCTTTGATACTGCTTGATTCCAATTCGTAGTTGAACCAACAGCCTTCTGATTGGCAAACTTCTTGGGTTCGGCCAAAGACAACAGCTTCGGTTTTTTCGTTTTCTAGAAAATCGTTCAATGCAGCATCGATTCGAACCGCCTCTTGTTCATTTAAGGGTTTGCCTTTCTCAACTCCTGAGTCCTGACAAGCCCAGATACCCAATACAGCGAGGCTAAGTATGACCATTTTATTCATGGCACAAAGATAAAATTTCCTCAAGGGTAAAGCAGATAGGGTTGCCTTTTTTCGGCAAATGCCCGTAATCCGGGTTCAAAAGAGGCTTGGATTTTCCACAGTTCATCTCCTTGTTCTATGGCCGTTTGCAATTGAGTGGTTCCCGCCAATTTGGTCAAGAATGATTTGAAATACTCATCTTTTTGGCTGGGACTGGCTACTCGATAAGGATTGATGAGGAAAGGCAACAGCAGCACGGGTTTGTTTCGAATGATTTCTACATACTGGCTATCCAGCCGAATGCCATGGCACAGTTGTCCTTCATACGGCGGATGCACGGCTTTCCCCGGAATGCTAATTGGGGTAAAGGTATCGGTGTATCCGTCGCTAGCCTTGAGCCAGGGCGCCCCGTAGCATTCAAAGGGAGTGGGCGTGCCACGACCCATGCTTAAACAGGTGCCTTCCAATAGACCCAAGCTAGGATAGAGGTAAATGGACGTTTGCGTCGGTAAATTCGGGCTAGGAGGAATCGGCAATAGGTATTCGTCGCTTCGTTTCCAGCCTTCAATGGTGATTATGTGAAGGTCGCAGTGCAAATCGCTTATAGGGGTCTTGGGTAGACCTAGCCAGGCTTCTTCATTGATCATTTGGGCCAATTCGCCCAAGGTCATTCCGTGTACCAATGGAATGGGGTGAAGACCCACCATGCTGCTGATTCCGGATTCAAGAATGGGTCCGGCCATGTAAAATCCATTCGGATTGGGGCGGTCCAACACCCATAGGGCTTTTTCGTTTTCAGCACAGGCCTGCATGCAATAATGTAGGGTGCTCAAATAGGTATAGAAACGAACGCCTACATCTTGTATGTCAAATACTACAGCATCTACATCAGCTAAGTCGGCCTGGCTGGGCTTGAAGTGGCTGCCGTATAAACTGATAATGGGTAATTGGGTGCTAGGATCCCTTCCATTGGCTACATGTTCGCCCGCCGCTGCATGGCCTCGAAAACCATGTTCGGGAGAAAATACCTTGACGACTTGAATTCCTCCTTTGAGCAAAGAATCGACCAGATGCAAAGGGCCCAAACGAGAGGTTTGATTGGCTACTACGGCGATGCGTTTTCCTTTTAGATCATTCCAATATTGATCCGTACGTTCGGCTCCAACGCGCAAGGATTGGCCCTGAATGAACCCTGAAAAAATTAATAGCAGGGCAAGGAGGCAGACCCGGTGAACGTTACCTTTGATAGACAGGATGAATTGGCCGTTGTTCATAGCGAAGCGCTTTCTTACAAAAGAAAAGAAAAGCTTGGCAAGGCGTATTGTGCTTTTATCCATATTGGCTGTAGCCTTGAGTGTTGCAACGGTTCTGATTTCCATATTTGCCTTGCAAGGCTTTCAGCAAACCATAGGCCAAAGAGTTTCGCAGCTCCAAGGAGATTTCATTATTGATGATGCCGCTAACGTCGAAGGTTCTGAATGGAAACCCATATCCAACCACCTGTCAACGTTGGTAGACTCAGCCGTGTTGTCTTCAGGTCTGGACTGGGTTTTAGAGCCCGTAGCTCAAAGAGCCTGCATAGCGAAAAGTGAGAGGGAAGTGGAAGGGGTGCTGGTCATGGGTACGAGCCCTTCGGCCATTGCTCGACTTTCCGGTCATGCGATTTCAGATGAGGTTGGTGTATATATGTCCAAATCCTTGGCCAGTCGAATGAATGTGAAATTGGGTGATAAATTGACCCTTTTGTTTTTTTCTGATGCTGGCGACTCAGTGGGTTCTAGGGCCAGGCGATATCCGGTTTTGGGTTTGCTTACCCAAGGCTTGGACGAATTCGATCAGCACACCATTATTGTGCCCAAATTCGCATTGGAATCCATGATGCCAGCAGGGGCCTCTCAAAATCGATGGGAATTGAGGGCTCCCAAACATGCGACAGCTGTGCAAATTCAAGAGTCCGTTTTGCGCATTCAATCGATGTTGCCGGCTGGTATGCTGCGCATTTCTAGTGTCGAGTCTCAAAATCGGGCCCTGTTTGATTGGTTGATGATTCTCGATACCAATGTCTGGGTCATGCTTCTGTTGATGGTTTCGGTAGCGGCTATTGCATTGTCTACCACCTTGCTGATTCTGATTTTGGATCAAACGGCATTGGTGGGATTGCTTCAGGCTATGGGAGCCCAGAGAGACGGCATTCAACGCGTGTTTTGGTGGCAGGGGTTGGTGATTGCGACTGTGGGCCTAGTAGTAGGAAATGCATTGGCTCTGGGATTGGCATGGGGTCAGAATGCATATCATTGGATTCGCTTAGATGCTGAGCAGTATTACATTGATTCGGTGGTATTTGCCATTGAGCCCAGTACCTTATGTATCGTCAATAGTTCGGCTTTGGGATTGTGTATGGTATTGATGCTTTTGCCTTTGCGTTTTGTGCGGCGAATGAGCGTGATCAATGCTATACGGTACGAATAAAAAAAGGCCCCGATTTTGGGGCCTTTTCATTATGCGTCGATATTGGCGTATTTGGCGTTCGCTTCAATGAATTCTCTTCTCGGGGGTACATCGTCGCCCATAAGCATGGAGAATACACGGTCAGCTTCTGCGGCACTGTCAAGCGATACTCGCTTCAATGCACGACGAGCAGGGTCCATGGTGGTTTCCCACAATTGTTCGGCGTTCATCTCGCCCAGACCCTTGTATCGCTGCACGTGAACACTTTCCTCACGGCCACCACCGGCCAATTCTTTGATGATGCCATCTCGTTCTTCATCGGTCCAGCAATAGCGGCTCTCTTTGCCTTTTTTAACCTGGTACAAAGGAGGAGTGGCTATATACACATAACCGCTCTCAATTAATCGCTTCATATAGCGGAAAAACAAGGTCAAAATCAAGGTGCGAATGTGACTGCCGTCGACGTCAGCATCGGTCATGATTACAATCTTATGGTAGCGCAAGTTGTCCAACTTGAGCTCCTTATTGCCTTCCTCGTCGGTTCCAATATGCACACCCAAAGCCGTAAACATGTTGCGAACTTCTTCGTTGTCGTAAATTTTGTGTTCGAGGGCCTTTTCAACGTTCAAGATTTTTCCTCTAAGCGGCAAGATGGCTTGGAATTCACGGTCGCGGCCTTGTTTGGCTGTTCCTCCAGCCGAATCACCCTCCACCAAGAATATTTCACATACTTGGGGATCGGTTTTGGAGCAGTCGCTCAATTTACCGGGTAAGCCCATTCCGCTCATAGCGCCTTTGCGTTGTACCATATCGCGAGCTTTTCTAGCGGCCGCACGAGCTTGAGCGGCGAGGACAACTTTGTCTACGATGATTTTGGCTTCTTTGGGGTTCTCTTGAAGGAAGTTGTCCAGCATTTCCCCTACGGTTGAATCTACCGCTCCACTAACTTCATTGTTTCCCAACTTGGTCTTGGTTTGACCTTCGAATTGGGGTTCAGCCACTTTTACAGAAATGACTCCCGTTAAACCTTCACGGAAATCTTCGCCGTTGATTTCAACTTTTACTTTGTCCAACAACTTTTCACGCTCCGCGTATGCTTTAAGTGTGCGGGTCAATGCGCGTCTAAAACCAGCCACGTGTGTTCCACCTTCAATGGTGTTGATGTTGTTGACATACGAATGTAGATTCTCCGTGTATCCGGTGTTGTATTGAAAGGCAATCTCTACGGGGATGCCGTATTTGTCGCTCTCGCAATAAACAGGGTTGGGAATGAGCTTTTCACGGGTGCCGTCAACATAGGTGACAAACTCCAATAGCCCGCCCTCTGAATAGTAGGTTTCTGAACGGAAACTACCATCTTCCAATGCTTCGCGCTCATCGGTCAAGGTGAGTTGAATGCCTTTATTTAGGAAAGACAATTCACGCATACGCTTTTGAAGCGTCTCGAATTGGTATTCGGTAACTTGGAAAATGCTTCCATCTGGGTAGAAGGTGACCTCGGTTCCGCGGTCATCGGTATCGCCAACAACGCGAACATCGTATTTGGGCTTTCCGCAAGAATATTCTTGTTCCCAGATTTTACCGTCTCGGAAAACACGAGCGTGCAAAAGGGTAGAAAGGGCATTAACACAGCTGACACCCACGCCGTGCAATCCACCAGAGACCTTATAAGTGTCTTTGTCGAACTTACCACCTGCGTGCAATACGGTCATAACCACTTCCAAGGCACTTTTGCCCTCTTTAGGGTGTATCCCTGTGGGGATTCCTCGACCGTCATCTCGAACGCGAATTCCATTGTCGGGCAAAATGGCAACCTGTATGGTTTTGCAATGGCCAGCCAAAGCTTCGTCAATGGAGTTATCGACGACCTCATATACCAAGTGGTGCAAACCCTTTTGGCCTATGTCACCAATGTACATGGCAGGGCGCTTGCGAACAGCTTCCAAGCCCTCTAGGACTTGAATGTTATCGGCACCGTAATTTCCTTTGTTTTCGTTACTCATTTCGTTGCTCAAAGTGTGTTCTGTAAAGTTACGAAACGGGGCAGGAGCAGGGCTGAAAAACACGTTGGTTTTACCCACATGTTAGCCACAATTTTCATAGAATTTTTCGCCCTTGTTTAAGGCTGAGGAAGGCTGTGAAACAGGCCCGTGTGAAATAGATAGTCAACCTGTGTTTGACGCATTTGGGCCCAGGCATCCCACTGTTGAAGGCTGACTTGAATGTAACGAGATTCCCGGGTGTTCAAGACGAAAAACTGAACGTCACCAGCTTTGAATTTTTCCAATTCGCCTTCGTATAATACCCCTAAGGTTTGGGCTTGATCAAATTGCCAATCAAATGCCTTTTTATTTCGCTGAACGCCCTCCCATAAGGCCTGCTGTTTGGCCAATAAATCTCTTCTCTGTTGCAGCCAAGCCCATACAAGTTGGTCTTGTTCTACCTGGGCCATTTCCATCTTACCTTGGGCTTCGCGAATGAAAAGAGGGCTTTGAACATAAATGCCAAAACGCTGATTTTGATCGTCGTACAAGGTGGTGGGGAGCTTGGGCCATTCCGATTGCAACCACTGATACTTCAGATTGACATCGGGCAAGCGTTGGTTGCTCCAAAGATTGGCTTCGAGCTGCTTGCTGTTGATTTTGTATTGAGCCAAATGATAGGCTGGCGTTTGGTCAATCCAAGAACTATCGGAATCGGTGAAGGAGCGAATTTGTTCGCACCAGGGATCTAATGCGCCCATGTGGTTGGGGTCTGGGAATACCTCTGGTTTGAGGACGACTGGCCTATTTCCGTCCCATAAATGCCTTGAAATCCAATAGCGACCGGCGGTTTCTTTATAGCTCGTCTCTTCGAACTTTGAGCTGTAAAAAGCGAACTGGGCGTAGACTTCCATGGTGTCTAGCGCGTTGCAAGCGCCATGAGAAAACAACTCCCTCATGGCTTGAAGTCTATTGAGGCTTAATTCCAACGCTTTTTCAGCCTGAATGCGCTGCATATGGGCTTGGGTCCAAGCGATGTAATCACGAGATACCTCTGCTAGTAATTCATTGATTTGCTGGCGCTTTTCCCATATGGAAGCTCGATTCAACAATTGGGCTTTTTGGAAGGCGGTTCTTCGGTAATCGGTGCTGAGGTTTCGCAACAAGGGCAAACTGAGCCCGTGGTAGTAAAATCCGGCATCTGGAGTAGCTAGAGCCGGATTCGTCGCATCTCCGGTCATTTTTTCAAAGCCGGTTTCGTACCCAATGGCCCACCGGGTATAGCCTTGCACGGACCACTGTTGGCCATTGTAGTATGGCTTTCCAGACAAGTCTTTGGAGAATTGCTGCCAAGTCACTACCGGGTCGAATAGCCCTCTAGCCGCCTGCAAATTGGAGGAAGCCAAGTTGGGTTCTAATTGGGCGCTTTTTGCCAGCGGATGCTCACGAACTACCCATTCCAGCAGTTGCCCCAAATACAAATTACTATCAGCCTGCATTTGGGCTTTAAGCCCCGCCAAATGAACGATCAGAGCGATCAGCAATAGTGACTTATTTGCCTTTTTTCTCATGGGGCTGTTGGCGATGATTGTGGTAAAAATCTGCGGGGAAACCATTTAGTTGGCGCCACAATTCGTACCAGAGAGGAACGCGTTTGAGCAACATATAGGACCTAACCCCCACGCCTACTTTGAGTGCTTTTGGCCAGGTCTTACCTCCTGAAGGTTTGACTAAAATTCGGTACTTGCCATTTTCGGAAGGCATATTGTCCTGCCCGTAAATGACGGCTTGGAAGGTACCACTGGAAACATCAGGCCAGCCACTGAAGACTAGGGTAGGCCATCCATCAAAGGCACACATCATGGTTACACCTGTATCGACCAATGGCATATCAGTAGGTGAAACATATAACTCTGCTCCCAGGTCTGCTTCGCCAGGGACAATGGTGCAAATGATTTCTCCCTCTTTCAAGTTTTCACCAAGGCCACTAGCCAAGGTCTGAGTGATATAGCCATCTTGAGGAGCGGTAATGGTGTAAAATCCATTCCTAATTTGATAGTTGCTCAAGGTGTTTCTCAATTTGCTGATGTCGGCCTCAGTCTCCATTTGACTGGAAATGGCCGTGAATCGATCTCCTTCGAGTTTGGATAACTTCTCTGCGTATTCAGCCCGCAGATTACCTCGTTCAAGAATGGCCATTTTAAGACCGTTTTCTGCAATGTTGAGGTCGGCCGCTTTCGCTAATCGTTTGGCGCCGGTCTCTTGCCATTTGACCCGTCTATTTTCCACTTCTAGTGGGCTTTTGAAATTGCGCAAAGCCAAAATCGAATCTCGTTGAAATTGCTGCAATGCAATGCTTTCTGAGACTTTCAACGCTTCAAGTTCTGCTTGGACGGCTTGAATCTTGAGTCGTTCTTGTTCAATCTTGGCCAAGGCTTTTTCCAAACTTTGATCTCGGCCCGTTTCTATTTGCCTAATCTGATTGTTTATGGCTAGTATTTTTGAGCCATAACTCAACAAAGACGTTTCTTTAGCTTCGATTTGCAACCCTGTTTGGTCTAGCAACCCAGGGTCTAAGTATTCACTCTTTACCTCACCCAAAATGGCCAAGGTGTCACCCTTGTGAACAAAATCTCCTTCCTTGACATGCCAAGCCTCAATTTTTCCGGCAATCAATGTCTGCACACGTTGTGGCCTGTGTTCAGGTCTCAAGGCGATTACATTGCCAGATACTTCTAGGTTTTGAACCCAAGGCAAAAACAGGAATAAAAGAAACAAGGCTGAGCCCCAAGCAAAACGTCGGCCCATGCGTTTCGATGTCCAAACACTGTCACTAAACGCTACTCTCATAAGGTCCATATATCTAACGATTTCAAATGAGGATCTTTCTCGGGTTTGCCTTCCGAACGAATCGCCATGATTTTCTCGAAGGCAATGTTGATGTCGTAAAGGCTTTCGACGCTCATGATGAGTTTTTCAATGCTTCCCAAAAGCGTAATTACCACAATTTCAGCGGCTAGAAATTGGCCCAGACTGATACTCTGATCGACCAACAAAACGCTTCCCATAACCAGCATCACGGCAACCAAAAAAACCCGCATCGCAACAGCGATAATGCTTTGGCGGTAGATTACGGCAAAGTGCCGACGCTTCCACAGGGCGTATTGTTCGATATCTGAATCCAGCTTCTTGATGATGTTTCCGGATTCTTCTGGGTTGGAAGATTCTGTCAAAGCGCGCAATCCAGCGGCTGTTTTGAACTTGGAATTGCTTTCTTCTCTAGCTGAGTCCAAGCCTCGTTTCCATGTAGTTTTTAGTGTGATGAAAATGATGAAGGCTACCAAGATTCCGAAAAACAAGAATACCGCATGGTATAAGCTGAGTATCAAAAGACCGAATATGATTTGCAGTGAGTGGGCGGTGAAGTCCACCAAAAGTTTTGAAAGCGATTTCTGCAAGGTTACAATGTCAAGGAAATAAGAGGTTTTCTCTTTGAATTCCGAACCGGAAACTTCCTTGATTTTGGCCAATATGCGTTGCTTGAATTGCAAGGCTACTCGTACGAAAAGTTTGCGTTGAATGCTGTCTAAGATGCTGATTTGTGCCAATTTGGCGATGCCGCCAAGGGTCACGGCACCTACCAAGATGGTGATGATGATGAGCCAGCTGGCACTGAGCCTGCCGGCCATTACAAGCCCTACGATGGCTTGGATCCCTAAGGGTAGTGCCAATGAGATTAATCCAGCCAATGCTGCATAGGTGTACAAAAATCTGAGGTTTCGTTTTTCTTGAGTTAGCAATGACAACCAAGAATTGAATACCGGCCTAAAATCTTCGTTGTTTGAATAGGAGTTGGGTCGGTCCATGCTTATTTTAGAACAAATCTAAATAAGCTTGGTTTTTTGCTAATCGTAAGCAAGGTCAAATTTTGGTCACTTGCCGCGACCTTGGATCATGATTAACACTGTGTATATCATGATTTTAATATCCAAGCCAAGGCTCATGTTTTCCAAATAGAGGATATCGAATTGCATACGTTTGACCATCTCTTCTACATTTTCGGCATACCCATACTTGATTTGGCCCCAACTCGTAATGCCTGGTCTAACTCGGTGCACACGCCTGTAAATAGGAGCTATTTCAGCAATTTGGTCTGCGAAGTAGGAGCGTTCTGGACGTGGACCTACTATGCTCATTTGTCCCAGAAATACATTGAAAAATTGGGGCAATTCATCCAGTCTAGTGCGGCGTAAAAAGATTCCAACTCGCGTTCTGCGATCATCATGGTCATGACTGAGCTGAGGCTTTCCATTTTCAGCATCGGTTTTCATGCTTCTGAACTTGATGATTTTGAAACTTTTCCCTCTGAATCCTAGACGGTCCTGGAGAAAGAAAATGGGCCCTTTGCTGTCCCATTTTACGGCTACGGCAATGAGCAGGAAAAGGGGAGAAAGCAAAATTAACGCAAGGCTACTGGCCAATACATCAAAGCCTCGTTTCACCGCTTTCTGCCAATGGGGCATGACTTCGAAATCTACTTCTGCCAGCATGGCTCCAAGAATGTTGTTCATCTTAGCCATTCCCATAACCATGTGGTAATTATCGGGTTGAACCTTAACGTGAACGGGTTCGTTCTGGATGGTGTCGATGATATGCGCCACTTCAACACCTTGATGGTCTTCATGGCAGAGTATGACTTCTTCAATCCCCAATTCATGTATCAACCGAGACAAATCGCTGCCCAGCCCGACTTGGGGGCAAGCTGCCAATAAATCAGGGTTCGCATCGCCTTGTATGTTTACAAATCCAAGAACCTTGAATCCTTCTGATTGCTTGGCAGAATTTATTTCTCGTAGCAATTGCCAAGCCTTTATCCCATTTCCGATAATCAAAGTGGGGTAGCCCCATTTTCGAGATTGTACGTGTTTGATGGTGCGTGTGGTCCACATCAAACGAAATAGGAGGGTGCTGAAAAAATGCAAACCGAACAAAACGCCGGCAGACCAGTAGTAATCCCGAAAATCGGAAACGCTATCGTCTAAGATCAAAGCGAAAAACAACACCACTACACCCATTAATGAGCCCAGAAATGTGCTTTCCAATTCTCGCAAACGAGAACGACGAAAAATATGATTATAGTAGCCTTGTAAATGGTATAAAGTAATCCAAAAAAGAGGTACAGCGGCCATGCCTATCCACAGTTTTATATCACTGTTTACGGGGATTTGGTAACCGTGTTTGATGGCTTCTACAACATTCTTTCGATACAAAAAGAAGCCCAACCAACTGATACTTGCACTGATCCAATCGAGCAAAACGTGAATCACGATTTGCCTTTTTTCAGAGGGGTGAAAGGAATCTGGACGTTGCATCAATTCAAGTAGCTCAATCGAATGTTGTCAATAGCGAAACCCTTAATTCCCGTTTCGCTGAACAATTTGTCAGCACTGAAAAGCAATTGAAATTCAGCATCGGGAGATTGTCCTGAAACTTCATATACCAAGTTGCAATAAAAGCGTTTCCATGAGCCGTTCGTTTTTGAAATCAGTAAATACGGTACATAACTAGAAGTGCCCAATGCTTTTCGTTTGAGTGCAAGTTGTACCGGAATGTCACAGCGTATGTCAAATTCTAAGAAAATGGCGGTTCCGTCTTTGGGCCATCCTATGAAACTCTTGAAGGAACCTAGGTCAAGGTTTTTGGTGGTGTCACTGTCTTCGAATACAGCCTTATAGACCCATGATTCTTGACCCCTTATCCATTCTTTTGCCATAAATGCCGTATCGCCTTTCTGTATGGATAGTGGTACTAGCGTGCTCGACTTATCTTCAAAATCTTCGACCCAGTCAATTTGCGCATTGCTTCTAAAGTGAAACATAGGTTCAAGTGCCGTTTCCTTCGATGCGACTAAGCGCAGCACGGTATCGGCCGAGGCCAAGGTGCGAAAAGTATTGTATTGGGAGGATGCGCCATTGATGCGTACAACCGGGTTGATGATAAGTTGGACCTCGCCTTCTTTCAAAATGGGTATACGGGCCGGCAAGAGGAAATTGCCTAAAAACTGTTGATCAGCATATACTTCTACGGCGGCAATTTCGTGAGAGGAATTTCCTTGTTCTGGGCCAACTTCAATGCCTACAGAGTCAATGACCAAATAGGAGGGAATGGGTCCAGTTTCTGATTTTTGGCAAGACCCCATGAAGGAGAGGCCTGCTAACAAAAAGCCCATTAGTTTGAATTGGCGCATTCAGACAAAAATAAGGGCTGCGTTTGAGCTTGGAAAGTTATACTTCTTGGTATTTGCGCTGCACCCTTTCGGAAATCCAATCGCACAAGTTTCGACTGGCTATAATATGGTCCAAATGAGTGGTAGGGGTAAGGCCTAATTGGCAGTTTTCTTGGAAGTTGCGCAATTCCATTTTCCAAGAATCGAAAGGCATGATGGTGCGTGGGATCTCAGAGAATTCAGCTGTTTGATTTTCAGCGGGGTTCCAATCACTTTCCAAGTTCAATTGGGCTTGGATTTCCGGTTGGCTGGGTCGAAATTCCGCTATTTCTTGGCTGCTGAAGTCCAAATGATATAGACGGTCAGCTTGGAAAACACGCAGTTTGTGCATTCCGGGTTCGATGGCCCTGCCTAAGGCGATGTGCGCAACGGCGTCATTGTCAAATTCAATGTGAATATTCAACAGGTCAGGATTGTCGCCAAACAAGAAAAGAGGCCGAGCCATAACTTGACGAATGGAACTCTGAATGCTGCGTTGTATCAAGTCAAATTCTTGAGAAAGCTGTTCGAATAACCAACCCGAGAATTGCCCTGCCTTTGGAGCATTGCAGTGTTTTTCAACTTTGATAAAACGCGGTTTTCGAATCAATTGCATGGCAGAAGTAAACAAGGGTTTGTTGTACAAGACGTGGGCGAAATGCACCACCCCTTGAGCCTCTTGACGCCATTTTTCCAATTGCTCAAGTTCGTCCAATCCCCAATTTCGAAATCCGTCGATGAATACAGATTTTCCCAATTTTATGAAGTGTCCAATCCACTCCGCTTGGACATGGCGCACGTGTCGATCCAAGAAGAAGACATCGGCTTGGGAGCTCAATTCAAAACTGTGCATCAATCCACCCAATATGTCGACGTTCGCCGCATCATCGGGATCAAAAAAGCCAACCAACTCATAGCCAGGCAGTCGGCCCAGCAAATGCTGATAGATATGGGCTTTTTTTTCAGAACCTAGAACTATTGCTCGTAGCGTTTGTGCCATATGAATACCTTTGCGGCTGTACAAAGGTGGGAGAATCGATCTCTGGAAGAACGTTCCCCTTTTTAACAATTGTTTACAACGTGAGCGCTTTTGAAGATACCCTAGTTCACCAAGGTCAACGCCGTAAGTTGGCGCTTGAATTACAAGGCAAAGGCATTGCTAGTCAACAGGTTTTGGAGGCCATAACAGCGGTTCCAAGGCATTGGTTTTTCCCGAAAGACTTTCAATCTTTCGCCTACAGAGACGCTGCATTCCCCATTGATCACGGCCAAACCATTTCACAGCCTTTAACCGTGGCTCAACAAACCCAATTGTTGGCTTTGGCCCCTAAATCTAAGGTTCTTGAGGTAGGTACAGGTAGCGGCTACCAGGCTGCTGTTTTACTGGAGATGGGTTTTGAAGTGTACACCATTGAGTACATCCGCCCATTGTTGGAGCAGTCCATGCACGTTCTCGGCCAAATTAAGGGTCAAATTCGCGCCTTTCATGGCGACGGGTCTAAAGGATTAGCCAAATACGCGCCCTATGATGGAATATTGGTAACGGCAGGTGCGCCCGTGCTTCCTCATGATCTTATAGCCCAATTGAGTGTAGGGGGAATGCTGGTTATTCCGGTAGGAGATCACCCCCAGCATCTGACCATGATGCGATACACCAAATTGGCGAATGGTGAAATTCGCGAAGAGTCGTTTGGCCCAGCCAAGTTTGTTCCCTTGAAAGGTGAATTTGGATTTGAACCCTAATTAGGCATTCATCAATGCTTCGATTTCTTCGGTTTCAATGGCGAAACCTTCCATGAGGTCAATGGTGCCGTTCGGAGTCAAAACAACATCGTTTTCAATGCGAACACCAATTCCTTCTTCTGGAATGTAAATGCCAGGCTCTATGGTCAATACCGATCCCATTGGAATGGGCTCAAATCGGTGCATGACATCGTGAACATCCAAGCCCAAATGGTGGCTCGTGCCATGCATGAAATACTTCATGAAAGCTTTGGGATTGCTCTTTAGGTCAGCGCTGGTCAGCAGCCCAATTTCCACCAATTTTTCACCCATGAATGCGCATACCTCTGCGTGATAATCGGGTAGGGTTTTGCCTGCTTGTAAAACAGAATGGGCAAATCGATGAACCGACAAAACAGCATCGTAAACTTCTTTCTGGCGTTTGCTGAAGCGACCATTTACGGGGATGCAACGAGTCAAATCTCCATTGTAATTGCCATACTCGGCGCCAAAGTCCATCAACAATAAATCGCCGTCTTTGCAGGGTTTGTTATTCTCGATGTAATGCAAAACACAGGCACTTGAACCGCTGGCAATGATGGGGTCAAAGGCAAATCCTCTGCTGCGATTTCTCACAAACTCATGCAGCAATTCGGCTTCTATTTCGTATTCCATTACGCCGGGTTTGACAAAGCCAAGGGCTCGTTCGAAGCCCTTTTTCGTAATGGCGACGGCTTGTTTCAATTGCTCGATTTCGGGGTCAGATTTGACCATGCGAAGGCGAGACAACAAAGGCGCGCTGCGCTCTGTTTTGTGCAGCGGATATTTAGCTATTATTTCTTTCGCAAAACGCAAACCAGAATAGGAAACCTTGTCGCTAAAT
>JBJOHK010000015.1:0-7379 GCA_046047755.1 Bacteroidota bacterium
ATAAGAGTCTTGCCGATTGTCTGTAATGCTGAGTCGCATAAACCTTTGGAATCACCTCTCCAAAAATCAAAATGATCAAGGTTACCCCAACGGCTTCAATGGCAAATTGCAACCACGCATTGTCTTCAAAATTGAATAATAACTGGCTAAAAAACAGAAACAGCAAAACAAACGCTACATTGGCTAAACTATTCAAAACCAGAATAGTAGCCAACAGCTGCTTGGGCTTTTCCAGCAAACTCAACAATGCCCTAGCCGAAGCAGACTTATCTTCTCTGAGGTCTTCTAAATCGCTTTCTTTATGAGAGAAAAAAGCATTTTCAGAAGACGAACACAGCGCCGACAATCCCAAACACAGCAACATACCCGTACCGAGCCACATGAGTTGGCTCCACGCATTTGGATCTAATGGCTTAATAAGGGAAAGCAGAGAAATCGGCAATACTGCGGGCTCGTGCATGATACTTAGAAGGGCAGATCTTCTCCCGCCTCACTCGAACCGGCATTAGCAGAAGACTCACCCATATTATCGTTAGATTTTGGAGGACCCGACAACATGCTACCCATCATTTGAAAGCTTGTCACACGAATTTTTCGAACCTGTCGTTCTTGGCCTTCGCTATCGGTGTAGCGGTCGGTGCGAATTTTCCCTTCCACGTACAAGAGATCTCCTTTTTTCATGTACTTCTCTGCGGTATTGGCCTGGTTGTCCCACATTTCCAAATTGTGCCACTCAGTAGACTCCATTCGCTGGCCATCGCGGTTGTATGACTCATTGGTTGCCAAGGTCAAATTAGCCACAACTCTACCATTGTCTAAGCGACGAATGATGGGATCTTTCCCTAAACGCCCTAACAGAATCACTTTATTAATCATGCTGATTATTCGTCAAAAAATGTTGCATCAAACGGTGAACCGGATACCGCTCAATTTCACTCAAAGATATCCAAAGTTCTGAATTTTCATCTTGCCCATTTGCAGCATCAAATAAAGAGGATTCAGCGGTTCCAAAATTGGGTTTAACCTCCAATTTCCATCTGACACTCCAGCAACTCGCTTCAATGCGTTTATGGCTCAGCAAATGACCCTGTTTTTGAACATGGAGAATTTCAATATTGTCTCCTAAGGCCCGCTCCCATTGAGCGGGGAATCCTTTTTCTTGAGACCCCACAGTTAAGCTCGGAAACTCGTACAAACCGGCCCAAATACCCGACTTAGGTCTGCGAACTACGCATACCTTGTCCTGATGATGAACCGCTAAAAAGTGCAAGTTCCACTCGCGCGGCTGACTCTTTTTAATCACCACCGGAAGCTGATTCTGCTGATGGTTGGCAAACGCATAACACGACTCTTGTAATGGGCAATTATCGCACTTCGGATTCGAAGCTGTGCAAACTTGAGAGCCCAATTCTATCGAAGCTTGATTGAACAAATCCGGCCTTAAGGTCTGGGCTATAGCTTCCTGCAATAAGGGACCCACAACCTTGGAAAAAGAGGGCTTGGAAATGGGAATATCGACGCCAAAAAATCGTGATGACCATCTTTTTACATTCCCATCAATGGCGGCAAAGGGCTGACCAAAAGCGAAGGAAACAATGGCGGCGGCCGTGTACTCTCCTATACCCGGAAGACTGCGAATCAACTCGTATTGCTGAGGAAAAACGCCGTCCATTTCCCTGGCTATAATCTGTGCCGCCTTCTGCAAATTGCGAGCCCGCGAATAATAACCTAAGCCTTGCCACACCTTAAGAACAGCCTGTTCTTCTGCTTGGGCTAAGTCCAAAATTTCAGGGAATTCATCGATGAATTTATGGTAGTATGATTTACCCTGTTCTACACGAGTTTGCTGCAATATGATTTCAGAAATCCATATGTGATAAGGATTTTTTGTCTCTCTCCATGGCAGAGGCCGGTGATTCAGCTCATACCATGTCAACAAATTCGGGATAACTCTCTGCAAAGCCAATGATGCAAATCACGCTATTAGGTATTTGTTTTGCAGCATAAATCATGACAAAGTCTGAAATTGTAAACGAAATCTCTGTGCGCACGGGTCTTGAAAAAACGGCCATCGCTGACACCATCGACAACCTATTTGTGGTTGTAAAGAATTCCATGATCGCCGGAAACAACATCTATTTGCGCGGCTTTGGAACTTTTGAATTGAAAGAGCGTAAAACCAAAGTAGCTCGCAACATCAAGCGCAACACTAGCTTGGTAGTGCCTGCTCACTACGTCGCTCGCTTCAAACCTGCCAAAGAGTTCGCCAACCAGGTGAAAGAGAGCAAGGTTTTGAACGAAAAGCTGTAAAATTTACCGACCTTTGGAAGTGTGAAGATTCCTGTTGCTTTGCGCCTTCCTTTGGTCCTTATTACCTTGGTAAGTGGCCTGTTTCTAGCTTCTAAATGGCAAGGAAACTCGGCCGATATTGACACGACTGCCAAAAACGGCCCTATGGCCGAAGGCATGGGTTCAGATTTGCCCCAAGAACCCATCGATCGAATTAGTTTTTATAACTCCCTGTTTACAGAAACCAAACCCAGTGACCGGGTTGCTCAGATATTGACGAGCACCCCTGACACTTGGGTCAAAGACAGTTTGGAATATGCCTTATCGTGGGCTCGTGAAACGGAAAATTCTGCACTTGCGGCTCTGCTTATGGCTGATTTGGCTACCCACTTTGGCGATAGCAGTTCGCACACAGAGGTAGCCCGAAATTTGGTTTTCTCGGCGGCTGAGAACATTGAGATTCCCACCGCTGCTGCCTTTTTGTTCCAACAGGGGAAAATTTGGATTGATCGCGGGCTTGAAAAGAACCCCAAAGACATTGAATTGCGAAATGCTTTGATCATTTATCAAAGTGAGTATTTGAATGCACCCATGCAATTTTTGGGTACTCTGAGAGAAACCCTCGCCATGGATTCAAGCAACATTGAAACGCACTTCATTCACTTAAACCTGCTGAAAAAGAGCCAACAGTGGCAAAAAGCGCTCGATAAATGCCAGAAATTGGTATCTTTGCAGCCCCAAAATCCTTTTTGGTTGTACCAAACAAGCGACCTTTATGGGTTTTTGGGAGACTCGACCAACGCCAAGATTTTCTTGGATTTGGCCGTAAAAGCACAACGAACGCAGAACCAAACGAATTAATTTAGAAATATGCCAAGCGGAAAAAAGAGAAAGCGTCATAAAATCGCTACACACAAGCGCAAGAAGCGTCTACGTAAGAATCGTCATAAGAAGAAGTAATCTTCTTTTTACTTACGCCTATTAACCAGTGGCCAACGAGTTAATCATTCGAAAAAACTCGGCCGGGGTTGAGATTGCGCTATTGAGCGATGGAAAGCTCGCAGAGTTTCATAAAGAATCTGTTGATTCCACCTTTCAAGTAGGAGATTTCTACCTAGGTCGGGTGCGCAAGCTATCGCCCTCCATGAACGCGGCTTTTGTCGATGTCGGGGGCGAGAAGGATGGCTTTTTGACCTATTTCGACCTAGGTCCGAACATTCGTTCAGTCAAGAAATTCACCAAGGCCATTCTCGATGGCAATTCAAAATTGGCCGCAGATCTGGACAATTTTGAACTGGAAGAGCAAACGGTTAAAACAGGTAAGGTAGGCCAAATCCTCAAGGCTGGAGAACGAATTCTCGTTCAAGTCATCAAGGAGCCTATTGCCTCTAAAGGTCCAAAAATCACATGCGATCTGTCCCTGGCGGGGCGTTTTTTCGTCTTGGTTCCCTTTTCCAAACAGATTTCCATTTCTAAGAAAATTGGCAATCCATCGGAAAAATCCAGACTGAAAGATCTGGCCAATAGTTTAAAACCTAGAAACTTCGGCATCATCATTCGCACAGTGGCCGAAGGGGTAGCCTTAGAAGAACTGGATCGCGACATTCGCGATTTGCTCAAAAAGTGGGACGACATGGTTCGTGCCTTGGGCAAAGCCAAGCCAGGATCAAAAATCTTGGGTGATGGCAACCGAGTGGAAACCCTGTTGCGCGACATCCTGAACGACAGCTTCAGCCAAATCTCGGTCAACGATGCTGACCTTCACAATCAGCTGAAAAAGACCCTTGAGCGCTTTGGTTTAGACCCCAGCAAATTGTTGCGCCATTACCAAGGCAAGACTCCGATTTTCGACCAATTTGGCGTAACTCGCCAGGTCAAAGCCTCATTTGGGAAAAACGTACCCTTTAGCGGTGGAGCTTATTTGGTTATCGATCATACCGAGGCCCTTCACGTCATCGACGTAAACAGCGGTAGCACTTCATACGACCCTCAAAACCGAGAAGACAATGTTCTAAAAATCAATTTGGAAGCCGTTGAGGAAGTGGCTCGCCAAATTCGATTGAGAGACATGGGAGGAATCATAGTCATTGATTTCATTGACATGCGTGACCCGAAACGCAAGACCCAGTTGCACCAGGCTTTGAAACAGGCCATGAGCACAGATCGGGCGCGTCACAACATTTTACCCATGACCAAATTCGGCTTGGTCCAAATCACGCGAGAGCGGGTTCGACCAGCCATGGAAATTGTCACTAGCGAAGTATGCCCCACTTGCCATGGAAGCGGCCGAATCGACTCGAGCATGCAATTGATCGATCGATTGGAAAATGAAGTCACCTATTTGTGGGAAAACCTCAACATGGAAAAGCTAACCTTGAAGGCCAATCCCTTGTTGACCGGGTTCATCAAAAGTGGATTCCCATCTCAGCGCATGCGTTGGTTCCGAAAATACGGACATTGGCTGCGCTTAAAGCCCGACAATTCTATGGGGCTTTCCAGTTTTCATTTTGAAAACCAACAAGGTCAAGCCATCAGTAACCAATAAAAAAGGGTCGGCAAAGCCGACCCTTTTTCGTTGTAACACTAACAACAACCAACCAATTTGCTGTTGTTAGTCTTTGCTGCTTTGAGTCAAGGCGTAAATCACCAAGCCAAAGCCAATTTTGTTTACGGCGTCACCGATGTTATAAACAACATCCATCATGGGATTGTTCATGTCAGAGCCAAAGGCTCCGAATAATCCGCCGGGAGTGCCGATGATGTATCCCAAGGGGTAAATAGCCCATCCTACCAAAACAAACCAAGCCAAAGTCTTGGTAGCCTTAGCCACAGCAGGACCCGCGTTAGCCGCCAACTGAGCGACTTCACCGAACCACACCAAGTAGGCAATGTAGAAGTAGGCAGCACCTGACAACACACCCCACATTACGCTGTTTCCGCGATCAACGGCTTCTCCGAAATATCCGGTTACCAACATGATGACAGAGGCCAAGATCAATTTCCAAAGCAAACCGATTTTGGCACCGGCCTTCTTGGTAATCAAGTAGAACTCTACGCACATCAAGGGAACGGTCAATAACCAGTCCACATAACGGAAGAAGGTGGGAGACTCTTGGTAATCCATGTAGAACCCACGCATGTAGTAGTAGTGAACTGCCGCAATGAAGGTAATCAAACCCGAAACCAGCATGGAAGTTCTCCATTGCTCGTTTACGTTGCGCATTTCAAAGAAGAAGAAGACACAAGCGGCCATCATGGCCATTGTGCCTACGAAGAAGGTGAAGGCCGTGTACGAAGCCAACCCTGAACCCGTGAGAAGCTCCAACGCAGTGCTAGAGGCTTCAGCAGAAAGTAATGTGTTAATCATATGATTGTTAATTGGTTTGAGAAGGGAACACACCAATTGGAGAATGGTTTATGGTTTTTGAAAAAAACTTCCCCTTTGTGTAAGAAAATTTCGTATTTTACGAGCCGAAATCCTCAGTAAACACTGGGCTTGACCGCAAAATCAAAAAAATTTCAATTTGTTTAGTTTCAAAAGCAAAAACTTATACAAAATGCGGTTTTTTACCCCTGTTTTTATCCCAACAATCTGATTATGAATCGCTTTTTCATGAAATGCGCTTGTGCTGTATGGCTTGTATTGGCCGCAGCTTCCCATTCTTTATTGGCCCAAAGCCAAATTGTGCGTGGAAATTTGCTCGACAAAGAGACCCAACGACCCATTGTTCAAGCTGACCTATTATTGAGCGCTGAAGGCTCAGATATTAGTCAGCGCATCCGTTCGGGTAGCGATGGGAATTTTCGCTTTGCCGAGACCGGCGTGGGGCGTTATTCGCTTCAAGTCTCGGCACCAGGGTACGACCTGTACTTGGCTCAGGGTCTAATTCTCACGGCCGGAAAAGAGATGGTTTTGCAATTGGAATTACATTCTTCTGCTGAGGCCGTTGAAGCCGTTGAAATCAAAGTAAAACGCAGCAGTGGCGACGCCCAAAACGAGATGGCCTTGATTTCTGCCCGCGCATTTACCGTTGAAGAAACCGACCGATTTGCGGGCTCCAGGGGAGACCCTGCGCGCATGGCCAGCAATTTTGCGGGTGTTCAAGGAGCAGACGATTCGCGTAACGATATCGTTGTTAGAGGCAATAGCCCACAAGGCATACTTTGGCGACTGGAAGGAATTGACATACCCAACCCTAATCACTTTGCCATTCCGGGAACCACGGGTGGCCCCGTTAGCATCATCAACAATAAGATGCTGGCCAATTCCGACTTTTTCACGGGAGCCATGCCAGCCGAATACGGCAATTCCTTAGCCGGAGCCTTTGATTTGCGCATGCGAAACGGGAACAACGAAAAAGCCGAATTCAGTTCACAATTGGGTTTTTTGGGCTGGGATTTAAACGCTGAAGCTCCGCTTGGCAGTAAAGGGGCTTCCTTCATTGCCGGATACCGCTACTCCACACTCAACTTGTTCTCCAAGCTCAACATTGCCGTGGGCACCGATGCGGTACCCGCCTACCAAGACGCTTTCTTTAAAATCCATGTCCCGATGAAAGACAATGCCACCTTGGATTTCTTTGGGATTGGCGGTAAAAGTCAAATTGATATTCTCATTTCCGACCAACTGGAAAGCTCTCCTAATATTTACGGTGACAATGATCGCGATCAATTATTCGGCTCTAATATGGGCGTTGTGGGCGCTTCTTATATGAAGCCCCTGAACAACAACAGCTACGCCAAATTCATTGTTTCGGCCACTTCTCAATGTGTACGCGCCGACCACCAATTGGTATTCCGTCACATCACCGATACGCTCGAACGCGACGGAGAGACCCTGTTTCGCTACGCCATTGATTCCCTTGTTCCCAATTTGGATTACGACTTTGTGGTCAGCTCCGTACAAGGCCATTTCTTCATCAATAAGAAGATGAGCAACCGCTCTGTGTTGAAATATGGCGTTCAATTGAATCAATACTTCTACCATTTCCATGACAGCGGTTTGAACTACAACCCCGCTCAACCCGATACCTATTGGAAATGGTCTACCCGTTGGGCTTCAGACGCCCAAAGCTTGACTGCCATACCCT
>JBJOHK010000016.1:0-5804 GCA_046047755.1 Bacteroidota bacterium
AAGAAACCCGAATTGCGCATCAGACCCCAAGACAACCCCGTGGATTTGGAGATGATATTGGAGCAAGAAGGCATTCAAGAAAGCGACATTGTGCGCAAGCAAATCACACGGCGGGTAGATCCAGAAACGGGAGAAACCCAAGAATTCACGGAAATCACCACCCGAAATGGCACACAACTCACCGTGAACAACACTCTGCTGGAAGGCAAAACCACAACCGTCATTCAAAGAGAAGCAGCCGAAAACCAAGAGTTGGAGATCATGCCCAACCCGGGTGAAATCGAAATCGAATTCCAGACCGAGCAGGCGTTCACGCCTGACTCTAAGTCCCAGGCCAAGCGCAAAAAATACGGGCCCAGTTCAGCCACATTTTTAAGCCTGGGAACGGGGATCGTAACCACCGCCTACAGCCCTACCCTTGCAGGGCCCTACCCCGTACCCGGCCTCATGCCTGAACTAAAACCCATTAGCACGAATTTGAACTTCGACATGATGCATGGATTGAATTTGATTCGCGGCAAGCTTCGATTGTATACCGGCCTGGGCTATAGTTATCAAGCTTTTGAATTTGAAGATCGCAGCTTGACAGTCAGTGACCAAAGCAACACTTTTCAAGCCGAAATCGCCTCGAGTCAACCCGAATTGATTAAGCGCAGTCAGCTCAACTCACACTGGGTTAGCACCCCAATAGCCATTGGCTTTCAAGATCGACCCAATGACCCCGAGGTACAGTTCATCACTGGCGTATACGGCTACTACAATTTGAGAACCAACACCGAAATCAAAATGAAAGACGGAAGCCGTTCCAAAACGGTGGGTGATTTCTGCCTCAACGATTGGGCTCTTTCTCCTTTTGCGCAGTTGCAATTCGACGGCTTTGGCCTTTACGCCCGCTACCACATGAGCAACTTATTCAAGAGCAAACAAGCCTCCAATCCTCCCACTACAGAACCCAGCGCCAATTTGCTCCAATTTGGCGTTGTATTTGGGGGAAGCTAGTAATTATCAGACCTTAGATTTAGCCTAGAAGCGCAATGAATTACCTTTGTTGGGAGCAAACCCCATCATCATGGCTGAACTTCTCTGGAAAACTGAAAAAGAATACGAAGAAATAACCTTCCAAACCTATCAAGGTGTAGCCCGCATCGCCTTCAATCGCCCTGAAGTGCGCAATGCCTTCACTCCCAAAACGGTAGATGAGTTATGGGAGGCCTTGATTTTGTGCCACGAAAGCCAAGAAATTGGGGTGGTCATCATTACGGGCGAAGGGCCCTCAGCAAAAGACGGGGGTTGGGCTTTCTGTTCAGGGGGCGATCAGCGCGTTCGCTCGAACACAGGTTACAAAGGAGAGAACGGGGTCAACCGTTTCAACATTTTAGATGTTCAGCGACAGATTCGCTTCATGAACAAAGTGGTCATTGCGGCTGTCAACGGCTGGGCCGTGGGCGGTGGCCATAGTTTACACGTGGTCTGTGATTTGACCCTAGCCAGCGAGGAGCATGCCAAGTTCAAACAAACCGATGCCGATGTGGCCAGCTTTGATGGCGGGTTCGGCTCGGCTTATTTGGCTCGTCAAGTGGGTCAAAAACGAGCCCGAGAGATTTTCTTTTTGGGCGCGGAATATTCAGCCCAGGAGGCCTTTGAAATGGGCATGGTCAACAAAGTAGTTCCGCATGCAAACTTGGAACAAGAGGCCTTTAACTGGGCCCAGGAAATCATGAGCAAAAGCCCCACAGCCATCAAAATGCTCAAGTTTGGATTCAACCTCATTGATGACGGCTTGGTGGGACAACAAGTTTACGCCGGCGAAGCTACTCGATTGGCCTACGGCACAGACGAAGCCGTCGAAGGGCGTAATGCCTTCTTGGAAAAACGCCCGCGCGATTTTTCCAAATTTCCCAAATTTCCCTAACAAAAAGCCCCGCTTCGAGCGGGGCTTTTTGTTAGAATAAATCCTTCATTTTGTCAAAGAAACTCTTGTTTCCTTGGTCGGGCTTGAAATGATCACTGTCTTGCAATTTCAAGAGCGTTTCTTTCTCTTCTGACGACAATTTCGTAGGAACATACAACTTCACCTGAATGAGTTGATCACCGGTTCCATAACCATTCAAATCAGGGAAGCCTTTCCCTTTCAAGCGTAGCACTTTGCCAGGCTGGGTACCGGCATCTACCTTGATTTTGGCTTTTCCATCTAAGGTGGGAACCTCAATTTGGGCGCCCAAGGCCGCCTCGGGGAAACTCAACCACAAATGGTAAATCACATTGTTTCCATCGCGGGTTAAATCGTCATGGGCTACGGCTTCGATCAAAACAATCAAGTCGCCGGCGGCTCCTCCGCCTGGGCCCATATTGCCTTTGCCCTGAACGCTGAGCTGCATGCCCTCATCAACACCAGCGGGGATTTTGATACTGGTCTCAAAGTCTTGAGCTACCAATCCTTGTTCATTGGCTTCACGGGGCTTGCTCTCGACTACTTTACCCATTCCTTGGCACACAGGACAGGCCGCTTGAGTGGCCATTTGACCTAAGAAAGTATTGGTCACACGGCGAACCGAACCGGTACCGTTGCATTGGCGGCAATCGCTGTACTTGACACCTTCTGCCACCACCATACGGCGGTACTTCACCTTCTTTTCCACCCCATTGCGCATATCCTCCAAACTGAGCTTGATGCGAATGCGGATGTTGGAACCCATACTGCGACGAGCGCCTCCACGGCCTCCTCCGCCGCCAAAGAAGGAACCGAAAATGTCTCCATCACCGAAGATGTCTCCGAATTGACTGAAGATGTCGTCCATACTGAAGCCAGCACCGCCACCAGCGCCTCCCATTCCGGCATGGCCGTATTGATCGTAGCGCTGCTTTTTCTCTGCATTCGAAAGAACATCATAGGCCTCTGCCGCCTCTTTGAACATTTCTTCCGCCTCCTTGTTGTCAGGATTCTTATCGGGGTGGTATTTGATGGCCAATTTGCGGTAGGCCTTTTTGATTTCATCGGCACTGGCCCCTCGGCTCACGCCCAATACGTCATAGTAATCGCGTTTGCTCATGTTATTGGCCCACTACTACTTTGGCAAAGCGAATCACTTTGTCATTCAATGTATATCCTTTTTCAACCTCGTCGATGACCTTTCCTTTCAAGTCTTCACTCGGTGCAGGGAATTGGGTCACCGCTTCGTGTAAATCGGTATCAAAGGCCTCACCTTTGCTCACAATGGGCTTCAAACCGTTTTTCTCTAAGGTCTTATACAGTTTTTGATAAATGAGGTTGAAACCCTCCAACGATTTTTGATTTTCCGGGCTCGATTGCTCCAAGGCCTTCAAGGCGCGTTCCATGTCATCGACAACGGGCAACAATGCCAGAATGACATCGCGGCTGGCATTTTGCATCCACTCCAAGCGGTCTTTGGTGGTTCGGCGGCGAAAATTTTCAAACTCCGAATACAGGCGCAAATACTTGTCGCGCTCCACTTGAACTTGCTCCTCCAATGTCAATTCTGCTGCAGGCTCAGCATCAGCAGTCGCGGTTTCGCCTTCAGGGGCCACTTCCTCAACATTCAATTCTGGTTCCTCATGCAACTCAGGATTCTCGGTCTTCTTGCTCATAGTTGTTCCATTAGTTGCAAACTACCTGCCAAACCTTCCTATATGCCATTGTGTCATAGGGGCTACACTTTGAACAATGAATTTATTTATAGTCGTTATAAGTTAAACAGAATCATGGTCTGAGATTGGCGAATGCCATTGGATTTCGTAAATTCGTGAACCAAAATAATTGATTCGTCAATCCCAATGAAACTCCTTTCATTCCTCTTCACTTCAAGCATCGGACGCAAACTCATTATGGCCCTAACAGGGCTTTTTCTTTGCCTGTTCCTCGTGGTGCATCTGATCGGAAATCTTCAGCTTTTCAAAGCTGACGGAGGCTATGCCTTCAACCATTACGCTTGGTTCATGACTAGTAATCCGCTGATCAAAACCGTTAGTTGGGGCTTGTATGCCATGATCATTCTGCATGCTGTCAAAGGCATTTATTTGGCCCTTAACAACCGCAAGGCTCGTCAATCTCGATACGAGGTGAGTGCCGGTTCTGCTAATAGCAGTTGGTCTAGCCGCAATATGGCCATTCTGGGTAGCATCATCTTTATTTTCATCGGCATTCACATGGGCGACTTCTGGCGCGAATACAAATTCGGCGACGAAATTACCTGGAGAAGCTATACCCAGGACTACAACACTCAAGAAGTGACTTGGACCGAATACACCCCTGTTGAGGGCCAAAAAATCTATGCCAAAGACATAGAAGGGGGCCACATGTTGGTGGCCAAAGATTTGTACTCGGAAGTGTATGAAGCCTTTCGCCAACCTTGGATCGTCTGGATTTATGTCTTGAGCATGTTGGCGCTAGCCTTTCACCTCTTGCATGGGTTTCAAAGTGCCTTCCAAACCTTGGGAGTCAATCACCCCTCGTACAGCCCCATTATTCAATTCATCGGTCGTGCCTTCGCCATCTTGGTTCCCCTAGGTTTCGCCGCCATTCCCTTGTACGTCTTGTTTCAATAAATCTATATCATGAGCCAAAAACTCGATTCAAAGATACCTGCAGGCAACCTCGCTGATAAGTGGACTCAATACCGCTCTTCGGTTTCATTGGTTAACCCTGCCAACAAACGCAATTTGGAAGTCATTGTGGTTGGAACTGGCTTGGCTGGTGCCTCAGCCGCTGCCACACTGGCTGAAATGGGCTACAAAGTCAAAGCCTTTTGTTTCCAAGATTCTCCTCGCCGAGCGCACTCCATTGCGGCTCAAGGTGGAATCAATGCCGCTAAGAACTACCAAAACGACGGTGACAGCGTATACCGTTTGTTTTATGATACCATCAAAGGCGGTGACTACCGTGCTCGCGAAGCGAACGTACACCGTTTGGCCGAAGTTTCCACCAACATCATTGACCAGTGCGTAGCGCAAGGTGTTCCCTTCGCCCGTGAGTATGGCGGAACCCTGTCCAACCGCTCCTTCGGTGGAACCCAAGTTCAGCGCACTTTTTATGCTGCCGGCCAAACCGGTCAGCAATTGCTCTTGGGAGCCTACAGCGCGTTGGAACGCCAGGTAGGTGTTGGAAACGTTAAAATGTACACCCGCCACGAGATGATCGAAGTGGTCACTATCGATGGCAAAGCCCGAGGCATTATTGCCCGTGATTTGGTCAGTGGTAAATTAGAGCGTCACTTTGGCCATGCCGTGTTGTTGTGCACCGGTGGGTACGGGAACGTATTCTACTTGAGCACCAACGCTATGGGAAGCAACGTGACAGCCGCGTGGAAAGCCCACAAAGCCGGCGCCTATTTTGCCAATCCTTGCTTTACGCAGATTCACCCCACTTGCATTCCCGTTTCAGGTCATTATCAGTCCAAGTTGACCTTGATGAGCGAATCGCTTCGAAACGACGGTCGCATCTGGGTCCCCAAAGCCCAAGGAGACAAACGCCATCCCAACGATATTCCTGAAGAGGAACGCGACTACTATTTGGAGCGTCGCTACCCCGCATTCGGAAACTTGGTTCCCCGTGACGTAGCGTCTCGTGCAGCAAAAGAACGTTGCGATGCCGGATACGGTGTAGGCAGCAGCGGAATGGCCGTTTACCTGGACTTCCGCTACAACATGATGAACAAATACGGCCGTGCCGAAGCCACGAAGGCAGGCATCGAAAACCCAGACGAAGCCACCTTGGTGCGTTTGGGCAAAGAAGTCGTAAAAGAGAAATACGGAAACCTGTTTGACATGTACAAACAGATCACCGACGA
>JBJOHK010000017.1:0-13942 GCA_046047755.1 Bacteroidota bacterium
CGTTGCCTTAACTGATGTTGATAATGGCTCCCTGCACCAGTTGATTGGGGCCATACCCGAGCGGGTCGACTGCCTGTGGTGGTTTCCGGCTCAGGTGGTAGGAAACCCAGACAGATGGTCAAAGCTTATCGTTCCGATTAAGCAGCCATAGCGTAGTTAGACTCGCCTCTTAATTGTTTTGAGCGTTCAGATTCAGGTGCATCCGCACAAGGCACCACATGCTTACACGGTTATCAATCATCCCGTCGATTCCGATCAACCCCGATAGGGCAAAGGTAAGGCCCACTGAACTTTTTTGCTTTTCAATCCTTATCCTAAAAAAGAAGGTCAAATGTTCAGGCATTCAGAGAGTTATGATTTTGTATTTGTTGGAGCAGGCGCTTCAACGAGCCTGTTGTTGATGGCGCTTCATCGCCGCGGCCTTCTTGCCGGTTGCCATGTTTTGATTTTGGATGGGGATTCAAAGGTCAAAAACGACAAAACGTATTGCTTTTGGGCACAGCACGGTGACGCTATGTTAGAGCATTTGGATGGTGTTATTGATCATGTATGGTCTGAAATCGAGGTTGCAGGTCAATCCAGCAAACCGTTGGAAGATCAGGTATATGCCCGAGTGTCGAGTCTTAAACTCTATGAGCATATTCGCCGTTTAGCGGCCACAGAGAATTGGCAAATCCAAAAGGCAGAAGTATCGAATGTGGGCAGTGATTCTCAAGGATCGTGGGTGGAGGTTGCAGGTCAGCGCATTCGCTGCAAACGAGTGCTGGATTCTCGTCCTCCAGAATGGCCATTGCCTGGCCCGAAAGATGTTCACTTATGGCAAAGTTTTGTCGGTTGGCACATTCAGACATTAACGCCTTGTTTCAATCCCTCTAGTTTTTCGATGATGGATTTTGAAGTGCCCCAAGACGGGCATACTCAATTTGTCTATGTATTGCCGACTTCTGAAAACGAAGCACTTGTTGAATTGACCCGATTTGGCAAAGAGCGCATCAATAGTGAACATGCCGAAAACGAATTGGCATCATACATTCTCAATCATTTTGGTCAAGTTCATGTCCAAGAAAAGGAATTTGGCTGCATACCTATGAGTAGTTTGCGTTTGCCCGAGTCCGGCCATGGGCAAGTTTGGAACTTAGGGGCTAGAGCTGGTCTGATTAAACCCAGTACAGGTTATGCATTCAAGGCTATGTATGATTGGTCGGAGAGAGCGGCCAACCAATGGTTTCAGGCTACCTGTCCGAATGAAAAGCGCAAAACGAGACATGCCTTTTACGACAAATTGCTTTTGGGCATTCTAGAACGTGAACCTCATCAGGGTAAGCCCATTTTTGAACGACTATTTGCTACCCAAAGCCCTGAAACAGTGTTTCAATTTTTGGATGAAAAAATGAGCCTGAGCCATGAGATTAACATGTTGGTTCGTTTGCCTTGGGCCCCATTCATGAGGGCCATTGCTCGTTATCATTCGAATACCCTGCAAGCCATGGCGGTTACCTTGTTGACATTGGTTTTTTTGGCCTTGGGATGGGCCCCCAGTTGGCAAGGATTGGGTGCCTCCATTTTTGGGGTTTTGGGGTTAGCCTTGATAGGCTTGCCTCATGGTGCTGTTGACCATATTTTGGATTCAGGTGTGTTGAAGCCTTCCCAGCTCCCGGCTTTTATCCTTCAGTATATAGGGAAAGCGTTGGTGCTGGCGGGAATTTGGTATTTGTTTCCTGCCTTCGGGCTGATCGTGTTCTTGATTTATTCGGCTTGGCATTTTGGGCAAGGCGATGGCGAAACCTGGGCTTGGTCGGGCATTCGTTCGTTTTTATGGGGAGCTTCGGTAATCTTGTTCATCTTGGGAACGCATAATGCAGAATCAACAACCGTTATTCAGATGCTTAGTGGAAAGACGTGGTCCCTTGCCTTGAACCCATGGTTGTTAATGCTATGGTTGCCGGTAGCCATAAATGAGCGAAATTCATCTTGGATATGGACCTTAGCATGGCTCACTTTATCCTCTTGGTTGCCCTTGTTAATTGCCTTCGGATTGTATTTCATTGGCCACCACAGTTGGAACGGTTGGAAACACATCACCCATCGCATGAAACGTTCATCCACTTGGGTTTGGAAGCAGTCCTTGCCTTTTCACCTAGGTGCCTGGGTGCTTTTGGTTACTTTCTTGTGGCTTTGGCCTAAATCGAATGCCCAAGATGCCATGCATTGGGCGGCTCCGTTTTTCATATTTTTATCCTGTTTGAGTTTTCCGCATGTTTGGGCCATGCACCGTTTTTACAACAAGTTCAAAAATTCTTAAATACCTCCCATGCTGGGGTGGCTTTGTTGTCAAAATCGAATAACGCAATATTCTCAAAAGATGATCCTTTGTTGGATTGGGGCCCGTCAAAAGCTATGAAATCAGGGGCCCAGTAAATTACACCCCAGCCTTTTTGATGGGGTAGGTCATATACGATTTGGCACAAGCTATCCATGAATAGAGCCTGGCCCTCTGGGCTCGCCGGTATGCCAGGCACGAGGTGTTCTTCCATCCCGATTTCGTTGTTTGTCCAATCGTTCCATTGAAGGGTAAAGGGGTAAAAGGTTTCGAGTATCAGGATGGGTTTGCTATAGGCCAAGGCCAATGATTCAAGGCTGCTTTTCAGTTGAGCCAAGTCTGTACCATGCCACTTGGGATAATAGCTCAATCCTACAATATCAAAATCGACCCCTTGCTCTTTGACATGATCGTAAAAGTCTTTGGCTTGGTTTGGGTTGGAGTGATGCAGAACAATGCGAATGCGTTGGCCTCGAATGGTATTGAAATCGCGAACGGCTTTGCTGGCGGCAGATAGGAGACCGGCAAAGGCTTTCCATTGCAGGGCATTGCCTGTACGGCCGGCTTCCCATAAAAATCCGCCGTTGGTTTCGTTACCCAATTGGACAAACTGGGGCCCAATGAATTCGTCATCCAACACCTGCAAGATGCGAACCGTATACCGGTATAGGCTGTCTTGCAATTCTTCGTATAAGGTATTTTCCCAAGCTTTGGGTTTGCTTTGTTGGGCGGGGTCTGCCCACTTGTCGCTGTAGTGAAAGTCGAGAAGGTAAGGAATGCCTAAGGCAGCCGCACGTCGGGCTAGGGAGCGAACAGAATCGAATTGAGCAGCCTCAATGATGGGGTCACCATTGCCAATGGGATTGTGGAATAATCTAAACCGCAAAAGGTTGCAACCTTGGTCCAGGGAAAAGGAAAACAGGTCAGAAATGGGATTACCTGACGAAGTTTGATAGCTGATGTTTTTATCAGCTAAGAATGATTGGTAGGACAAGTCTAGCCCCGTGTAAAAGGGGTGTGCGGGGGGAGAAGGAGTGGGATCTTCCTTGCAGGCTTCTAAACTCAACAAGCTTGCGACAAAAAAAAGGAGAATCAATCTCATGCGGGTTCGATGCGAAAGCCTGCCTTGGAGACGGCTTCTATGATGCATTGGGAATCGATACCATCTTCGAGTTCAACACTTAGAATTTTCTCAGGGTTTTCAGTATCTACGCTCCATGACTCAATCTCGTCTATTTGGTTCAGGGCTGGAGTGACAGAGGCTATGCAGTTGCCACAATTTATATTGGTTTTATAGGTGTGTTTCATGGTATTTACGCAAAGTTCGCTTTAAACGCAGAGAATTGGAAACTACAGAAATAGAGCTCATGGCCATGGCCGCTCCGGCCACCATGGGGTTTAATGACCATCCAAAAATGGGAATGAAAACGCCGGCGGCTAAGGGAATGGCTAAGACATTGTAAGCAAAGGCCCAGGCGAGATTTTGCTTGAGTGTTTTTAATGTTCGACGGGAAATGTAAATGGTCTCTGGCAAGCCTTGGAGTTGCCCTTGAACCAGTGTAATGCCCGCGCTTTGTTTGGCCAAATCAGTGCCTGTACCCATGGCAAAACCGCTTTGTGCCAGCGCCAAGGATTCGGCGTCGTTTATGCCGTCGCCCACCATGCCTACTTGTTTGTTTTGGGTTTGCAGTGCTTTGATGAATTCTGCCTTGTCCTCAGGTTTCATGGCGCCTCGAAATTGAGTGATGCCGCATTTTTGGGCGGCGTCTTTGACCGCTAAGGGTTGGTCACCACTCATGAGATGCAAGGTCAATCCCTGTTTTTGCAGCTCATTGCAAACTTCTTGGGCCTCTGGTTTCAAATTATCGGCGATGGCCAATAAGGCGTAAAAATCATGGTTGTAACCAAGGGCCACAAGGGTATGGCCCGCTTGTTCCCATTGCTGCCGTTTTTCTTGCCATTCATCGGGTAACAAATAGCCTTTGCTGAGAATGTATTCCAAGGAGCCTATGTGAACGCTTTGGCTCTTCCATAATGCGCTCATGCCTGAGCCTCTCTGAGCTCGTAGGTCCTGCAATTCGAGGTTTTCTGTCTCGTGTTGAGCCCAGGTTCTTTCGGAATTTGCTAAACCTTCCAAGATGGCTTTGGCCAGTGCATGTTCTGACTGTCTTTCAAGGGAATACAGCAAACTGGAGACGGCCCGGTTATCCCGACTCAAACCATCGACGACTTGGGGCTGGCCTTGGGTAAGAGTGCCTGTTTTATCCAAAACCAAGTCACTTAAGCTAGCGGCTTGTTGAAGCGCTTCAGCGTCTTTGACCAATATGCCACGACTAGCGGCAAATCCTAGACCAACGGTTAACGCTGTAGGCGTGGCTAAGCCCAAAGCACAGGGGCAGGCAATGATCAATACATTGATCAGGGCCAACAGACCTTGCTGAGCTTCCCCAAATCCTAGGGTCCAAATCAAGAAGGCGAGCAAGGCCAAGCCGATGATGGCCGGAACAAAGATGGCGGCAATTCTATCGACCCATTTTTGAATGGGAGCCTTTGAGCCAAGGGCTTGATCTACCCGGTTAAGCATTTGCTGAATAGCGGTTTGTTGGCCAACGGCTTCGGCCACCAAGGTCAGAGCTCCTTCTTGGTTGAGTGTTCCGGCCATGACTTTGTCTTTTTTCTGTTTGAAGACAGGCATGCTTTCACCGGTAAACATATGTTCATCAATGTGGGAACTCCCGGATCGAATTCGGCCATCAACGGGTATCTGTTCGCCTGGTTTGATCATTACCCAATCGCCCACTCGCAATTCCGAAACAGGTATATGGAGTTCTTCGTTATTGCGAATGACCCAGGCCGTTTGAGGGAGTTCGTTGAAAAGGGCATCCAATGCTGAGCGGGTTTGAGCCTTGGCTTTCTCTTCCCAGAAACGGCCTAACAGAATTAAGGTGATAATGACAACAGCGCTTTCGTAATAAACGTGTAGGTGACTGTGAAGCAAAGTCACAACCAAGCTATAGCCATAAGCAACCGCTGTCGACAAAGCCACCAATGAATCCATATTGGAAGATTTTTTAAGTGCCCGCTGCCAGGCTATACGGAAGAAGTCTCTACCCGAATAAACCAGTACGGGCAGGGATAATACGGCCAAAACCCATTGAAACCACAGCTCGTGCATGCGGTCCATGAAACCCATAGACAAGAAGAAAACAGGGGCAGAAAAGGCAAAACTTACCCAAAGTTTTTTCTGCAATACTTTCAAATCTTGCGCCTCCCTTTGTTCAGATTCAGCACTTTGTTCCTTTGAAAATAGGGTATAGCCCAAGTCACGTGCCCAAGAAAACACTTGTTCGGTACTAACCAATTCAGGGTCGCGAATGAGATAAAGCCTTTTGTTAGGGTAATTGACCTGGGCAGAGGCTATGCCATCCTGGTGGCTGAGGTAGGTTTCAAGGCTCTGAGCGCAGGAAGCGCAGGTCATGCCGCCGACGGCAAATTGTTCTGGAGTTGCTTCATGGCTCATGTTTTTAGTTTAAATCAACGGAAACAGGAGCTTTGGCTAGCCATGAAAAAGGTCCTCCAAGATCTTCCAAGATGGAGCGCCAAATGCGGGCTTGAGGCATGAACAAATAGCGGGGATTGGGTGGTGCGATAATCCAAGATTTGGATTCTACTTCTTTTTCCAGTTGTCCGGGTGCCCATCCGCAGTAACCTCGGTAACACAAAAGATTTTCTTTGGTCAACTTTCCGGCTGTAAAGCCTTTTACAATGGCTTCCATATCGCCGCCCCAGAAAAGACCAGGAATGAGTTCTTGAGAGCCCTCAATCCAGGGACTATTGTGCAAGAATTGAAAAGAATTTTCAGGTTCAACGGGGCCGCCGTCATGAATGGGCAAACCTAAGGCATCGTCGCCATCGGGTTCGCCAATGATGTAGTCAGAGGGTTCGTTGATAACCAAGCCGACCGTGCCATCTTCGTCCTTGTCCAATACAATGACCACCTTGCGGTAGAAGGTTGGATCGGTAATGAACGGTTCGGCCACTAAATAGCTTCCCCGAGTTACTTCGCGAAGCGGCATAGTCAAATATAGGTCACCGTGGCCAGAAAGCCCAGACTTTTGTTGTATTATTGTCATTATGACACTTGTACAAAAACTGACCTTTATGGCTTCGGCTTTTGCGCTTCAGATTCAAGCCCAGGTCATTTGGGTTGAGCCTGTTTTTCCCAAAGAAAGCGATACAGTAACGGTTTATTTTGATGCCTCACAGGGAAATGGGGAGCTCAAAGGCGTAGTGCCTGTCTATGCCCATACGGGTGTCATTACCAATAAAAGCACCAGTGGCAGTGATTGGAAACATGTGGTGGGGAATTGGGGTACTGATGACGCTCGTGTGAAAATGACATACGTTGGAAACAACGTTCACAAACTGCGCTACCCCATGAAGTCTTTTTACGCTCAAGGAGGTGCCTTTACCCAAGATGAGGTCATTGAGCAAATGGCTTTCGTTTTTCGCAACGAGGGAGGTACCAAAGTGGGTCGAAGTGCTCAGGGTACCGATATTTTTACACCCGTCTACAGCAGCGGATTGTACACCAAAGTGATTTGGCCCGAAACCAGTAGCATTTTGGGAAATGCCTCATCGACCTATTCCTTCGAGGCTTGGGCTAGCAAAGATTGCCAGCTCTATTTGACCGTTGATGGGGATACGCTGCGCCGTCTGTCCAATAGCGACAGCCTTCAATGCCAATTTGGTCCCTTGAGTCCAGGTAATCACTGGTTGGTATTTACGGCTAGTGACGGCAGCTTGACCCGCCGGGATTCCATACGATACACGGTGAATAAAACCGTGGTTAACGCTTCCTTGCCCACAGGATTGCAACAAGGCCTGAACCGCCTCAATGACAGTACCATTCTATTGGCCTTGCGGGCTCCGATGAAGAGTTTTGTATACGTATTGGGCGACTTCAATCAGTACCTACCCGACATTGATTACTTCATGAACTACAGTTCGGCTGAGGGCATTTGGTGGTTAGAAATTGGAGGATTGAAGCCAGGTATAGACTATGGGTATCAATATTGGGTGAACGGTGAATCCAAAATCGCCGACCCATTCAGCGAAATCATGCTCAGCGAGTGGGACGATGATTACATCCCAGCCTCAACATTTCCTGATCGGAAGCCTTACCCCAAAGCCCAGACCACAGGTTGGGTATCGGTTTTTCGCACCAATAAATCGGAATACGCCTGGAAAACTTCATCATTTGATCGCCCCGATAAAGATCGATTGGTGATTTACGAGTGCTTGTTGCGCGATTTTACGAAAGCCCAAAATTTCCAATCCATCATTGATACCTTGCCCTACTTGAAACGTCTGGGCATAACGGCATTGCAGTTGATGCCCATCGCAGAATTCGAAGGCAATCTCTCATGGGGTTACAACCCTGCCAGCCACATGGCCCTTGACAAATACTATGGCACACCTGACAAATTCAAAGAGCTGGTTGATGCTTGCCATGCCCAAGGTATGGCCGTGATTTTGGATGTAGTGTTCAACCATGCCTTTTCATCGGCGCCCATTTGTCAATTGTATTGGAACGCCGCGAGTTTCAAGCCAGCTGGAAATAGCATCTATGCCAATCCTGATGCCAAACATCCGTTCAATGTGGGTTATGATTTGAACCACGAGAGTGCCGATACGCGCTACTACACCAAACGCTGTTTGGATTGGTGGTTGGAAGAATACCGTGTGGATGGGTTTCGATTTGACCTTTCCAAAGGATTTACCCAAAAGAACAGCGGTACCGATGTTGGCGCATGGGGCCAATACGATCAATCGCGCATCGACATTTGGGATGATTATTATTCGCATTTGCAGCAAACGGCACCCGGATCGTACGTGATTTTGGAGCATTTTGCAGATAATAGCGAGGAAACCGTATTGGTCAATAAGGGCATGATGATTTGGGGCAATGCGAATAATGCCTTTACCGAATTGGCCATGGCTTACCCCGCCAACAGCGATTACGCCTGGGGTATTGACTCCAAAGCACGAGGATGGAATTGGCGCCATTTGGTGGGATACGCCGAGAGCCACGATGAAGAGCGAATGGCCTATAAATGCCAAGCCTTCGGGGCCAATGTCAGCGGTTACAACACCAAAACCCTTGCCGTATATGCCCAGCGTTCAGCCTTGGCGCACAGCCTATTGCTGCTGACTCCTGGTCCCAAAATGATCTGGCAGTTTGGCGAATTGGCCTATGATTTCTCGATCAATCGCTGTGAAGATGGAACCATCAGTGATCAGTGTCGACTGGCTAATAAACCGGTTCGCTGGGATTACTGGACCGCTTCAGCTCCCCGCCAGCAACTCTACTACCAAACGGCGGCCTTGGCTCATTTGAAAACGGAAACAGTAGCCATTCACAAACCCAGTTCTCACGATTATATAACAACGGGTAAAGTCAAGCGACTTCGTACCTTTCACTCCGATTTGAACATGGTGGTGTTGGGGAACGTAGATCCCACCCTGCAGTTTGGCAAAGCTGATTTTCCTCATGATGGTGTTTGGTACGACTACATGAGCAACGACTCCATTGTTGTTAGCAATACGGCTGAATTGCTCACCTTGGAGCCTGGAGAAGTTAGGGTGTACTTGGATAAGCGAGTGGCCAATCCCTTTGCAGAAGAATTGGGCCTAACCCTAGCCAATCTTCCTGCCTGCACAAGTTCCAATTGGATACTATTCCCCAATCCTACGCAAGGGCTTTTGCAGGTATCTGGCGACGGCATTCAATTCATTCGTCTTGTCGATGTTCAAGGTCGCATCGTTTTAGAGCAGGCCATTCAAGACATGGAATTCATCGATGTTTCTAAAGTTAAACCTGGATTGTATACGGCTGTAATCTCTGGCCGTGATGAGCGAACCCAATCCCAGTGGTTGAGCGTTCAGCCTTGATAGCCATCGGCTAGTTGTCGCTCAATCCCATATGAACCCCGTGGCCCAAATGCATTGGGTTTGGCACAGCCCGCAATTGGGCCGTAATTTGTGACCCCGTGCTATTCAACTCGGTCATCTATTGGTTGTTTTTGCCCCTAGTTTGGGCCTTGTATTTCCTGTTGCCTCAAAAGGGCCGTTGGGTATTCTTGCTCTTGGCTTCTTATGTGTTTTATGGATTTTGGAAAGTAGAATTCGCAGGACTAATGGCCTTGACCTCGGTCATAGATTGGGCCTTGGTTTGGGCCATGGTAAGGACGGCGAAACCCTTTTTGAAAAAGGGCTTCGTGGCCCTGGCCTTGTTGACCAATATTGGGTTACTCTTTCTGTTCAAATACTTTGATTTTGCTTTGGGCGAAACCGAGCTGGCCCGTTCGCTATACCATTCCAATTGGACCGCTTGGATCATCGAGTTGGGTAAATTCACGGTGCCCGCCGGTATATCCTTCTACACCTTTCAGAGCATATCTTATGTCATAGATGTTTACAAAGGCGAGGAGCAAGCCGAGCCTAGTTTGCCCCGCTTTATGCTTTTCGTTGCCTTTTTTCCTCAATTGGTGGCGGGCCCCATTGAGCGATTTGGGCGATTGCACAAGCAGTTGTTTGCCAAGCTTGAACCCCGATGGGAAGACATTCGCGACGGCTTGAGATTGCTGCTTTATGGCTTGTTTTTAAAGGTGGCGGTAGCTGATAATTTGGCTTCGGTCGTGGACCAATACTACGCCTCACCCAAGCATTTTGATGCGCTGGCCTCCTGGGTGGCCACTTTCTTTTTTACCTTTCAGGTGTACACCGATTTCTTCGGATACTCGCTGCTCGCCCAAGGCTCGGCCTTGCTTTTCGGCATTCGCTTGATGGATAACTTTCAAAAGCCTTTTTTGGCTAAGAGTGTTCCCGAATTCTGGCATCGTTGGCACATTTCATTAAGCACCTGGTTCCGGGATTACTTGTTCATTCCCATAGGAGGAAATCAGCGTGGTCCTTGGGTTTTAGCATTTGCCGTATTACTGGTGTTCTTCACTAGCGGACTGTGGCACGGGGCTAATAGCACCATGATTGTATTTGGCCTAGCCCAAGGGGTGTTGTATCTCTTCGACCGTTTTATTTTCAAACGCATCGCTTGGGAATCTTGGGTTTGGGATCGCGTTCGCCAGGTCAAAACGGGTTTCTTTTTCATGATGACGCTGGTCTATTTCCGTTCAGGATCTATGCAGCAAGCTCAGGAGGTTTTCGACGGATTGCGCAGCCGATTAAGTGGCCAGCGCTATGCCAATGACCTGGATCTAGCCGCCCAAGTTCAAGCCGAGCAACAGGGAGAAACTCTGCTTCGTCACCTCGAAATAGATCCTCACATACCCCTGTTTCTCTTCTTATGTCTGTGGATGGACCATAGACTGTTCAAGCAGCGATTTGATGCTTGGGCTGAATCCAAATCATTGGCCCTTCGTTGGGCCTTTTATGCCTTCATGCTGGCGGCCATCTTGGTCTGGGGCGGGGCGGTCAATCACCCCTTTGTCTATTTTCAATTCTGATGAGCAAAAACGATTGGATATCGAAATTGGCCCTTCGATTTGCTGCATTTGCCCTTTTTGCAGTCGTGTTGAATGCCGTTTATACCCGTTTCTGGTTTGAAGCTGATGTTCAGCGCTATTCACCGGTCAAGCCTCATATAGATTCTGCTTTTGCCGAGGCTGATATTGTATACTTGGGAGAAAGCAGCAACACCAGTTTCAACCCCTGGACCGATACGCTGACTGAATCGATAGCGGAGTTCATGCAGCTTCACTTGGATGCCCAGTTGTCAGGTGGTGCGGTATTGAAAGGCGCCCCAGGGAGTCGCATTCGTGCCGTAACCCATGCCAGTTACCACCCAGGTTTGTTTCGACAGATGCTCAACTTAAGAGCCGAGCGAAAACCCCTTATTGTGGTAACAGTGAATTTGCGAACCTGTGGGCCCAGTGCCGAATTCAGTGGCAACGAGGCATCCAATCAGCAGGAAGCTTTGTTCTACAGCACCCGGCCGGCCCTTCTTACTCGAACCTACTTGAGCTTGCACCATTACGATAACCGCTCGGCGGCTGAAATGGAGCGACTCAAACGCCAATATTGGAGAACCCGTGAGCTGAATCAAGACGGTTGTCAAGCTCCCTTTTCCACGACTCGCGATTGGTTAGATAACCTGGCGGCTTCTCACTATGAACTAGACCCCAAGGTTCGCAACATGGCTGATGCCTATGTCAAGGAATTTGCTTTTTTATTGAATGAGAACAGCGCTCGAGTCAAAGATTTGAAAGCCATTGTTGAGGAATGCCAATCGGCAGGTTTGCCCCTGTTGTTTCATTTGCTCCCTCCCAATTATGCTCATGCTGAGGCCTTGTTTGGAGGTCCTGATGTACCCGGTAACTTGGTGCAATACATAGACAGAAACAGGGATTTCTTGCTCCAACAATTTGAAAGTTGGGGCGTGCGGTATATCGATAACTCTCAATTGGGTCGAACTCAAGCCCATCAAGGACATCACTATACCGATCAGTGGTATCCCACAGAGCATTATGATGCGGGTATTCGTCAAGCCATTGGCCAATCGCTGGCCATGGCCTTGGTTGAAGGAGCCTCTGATTCCCTGTTCATGAAGCCGGCAGCTCGAAATCGGCCGAACCCAAGCATTCCCATGCCCTTGGCCGATACCTTATTGCAACAATGGCGCATGTCTATGGGCTTAGGGGTTCCTGGGCTTTCCCCCGTGAGGGTTTTGGAGCTGAAAGAAGTAGCCTCAGCGTCGGGTTTGGAATTTTGGAATGGCCATTATTGGTTGGTAGGGGATAATGCCCCCTATTTGTTTGAGTTTGATTCGGCCTGGCAGTATGTGACGCAATACCCCTTGCATCCCACGTCAGATATGCCCGATAGTTTGTACCCTGGAAAGAGCAAACCCGATTGGGAGTCATTGGGTATTCGAAATGGCCAACTTTGGATATTGGGTTCAGGTTCTAAGCCTGACAAACGGGATCATTATCTGATTTGGAATCAGGGCTCCGTTCAAGCGAAAGGCCAGTTGACACATCTTTTCCAAGAGTTGTTTGGAGAGTTTGGAAAGCGAAAAATCACCAACAACGAAGGCTTGGTTTTTGGCTCGGGTTCTGTATTGCTTGCCAATCGTGAAAACAACCAAATTACCCTTATGCCGGAATCCCAATGGGATGCTGTATTATCAGGTAAAACACTAAGTCGTGCTCAGGCAGTCGAAGTTCGATTGCCTTCCTTACAGGGCCAAGAGGCTAGTTTATCGGGTCTTTACATTGACGAGCAAGATCGATTGTGGTTCACTGCCTCAGTAGAACTGCGTGAAGAATCAATCTATGATGGAGGCATTGCTGGTTCCTTCTTAGGTTTCGTAGAGCCCCAAATTTGGAAGCAAGCCTTGCCTAGGGCTGAAGATCCTGATGGCCTCCTGCACGAACGTGAATTTACACCTACACAGGTTTGGCTGGCCCAGGGCAAGCCCTGGAAAATGGAGTCCATTGTAGTGAAGGGTAAGCGCGCGTACTGCGTTACCGATTCAGATGGAGGTCCTTCTGAAATGCTGGAATTCATCATTCCCTAGGGAGTCTCCTGCCAACAATTTTAACCTGGCAGCCGGTCAGTCACTGGTAGGCCTCGATCAAAAAGCCAATTGCATGGATAGCAAGAAATGCCGGCCGGCTTGGGGAAATACGAAGACTTCTTGAATGACTTCAGGGCTGCTATAGGTATAGCCCCAGCTGTACCCATTGCTGGCATAGCGGGTATTGAACAGGTTGATAACCTGCAACTGCAAGGAGGGTTTCCAAACCTGGCCGCGCAAATTTTTGCCTGCGCCTTCGGCTTGAATCGTCCATTCGGCATAGCGATAAGGGTCCAAACTGCGACTGAGGGTACCGCTGTTGTCTAGGTATTGGCGACCTACCCAGCGGTTACGCAGCTGGCTGCTCCAGCGAATGCCATGGGGCTTGATTGTCCATTCACCGGTTTTGGGAAGGTAAAGGCGACGGCCCCAATCGGCTTGCAAACCGGCCATAGCCGTAAATCCAGGTGAATAGGAAATGGGTGTGTTTTCAACTCGTTCGACATGCTCTTCGTAGGTCGCATAGTCCAACCAAACCATATCCATTTGAGCGATTCGGTTGTCGCTGAGGCTGGCGTTCCCAAGGGCTGTCAACACCACTTTGGATCGGGGTGTAATCACAGCTTGCGATTGCATTTCCAAACCCCGACGATACGAGGCATCTACATTGGTGCGCAGCGGTGTGCCCACGTCGTTGACCCGGCCAGTCAGCACCAACTGGTCCTTGTAATCCATGAAGAAGGCATTGATTTTCAGGTTCCAATTGGCCTGTACATAATTCCAGCCCAACTCAAAGTCATCCAAACGTTCGGGTTTGGCGAGGCTGCCATTGGGGGCATCGGTATAATCGCTGCGGGCGGGTTCTCGATGAGCACGGCTCCAAGAGGCGAATAATTGGTGATGGAATCCTTGCCAATCCCAACCAATTTTGGGATTGAAGAAGGCGTAGTTATGATTGAAATCGACGGGGCGCAAATCGTTATCGGTTCCCAGGCCTTGTTGCTGAACCCAGCGCTCTTGCAACT
>JBJOHK010000018.1:0-8301 GCA_046047755.1 Bacteroidota bacterium
AGCCGCTAATGACATTTTCCACGCCGTTCATTTCGCGATAAACGGCATCTAGGCACCAAAAACATCCGCCGGCTAATACCGCGTGACTCAATGTGGGTTTAGGATCTTGCATGGCAGTAGAAGATTGACACGAAACTATAGCAAATAGACAGAGGAAAAGTTTAGAAACGTTCATGAATGGTTTGGTTTAGTAAAGCCACACCCACGCCTAAGGCCATGCCTGCTAATACATCGCTGGGGTAGTGTTTCCCCGCTGCTACTCGTAAAGTAGCCGTGCTCAAGGCTAAGGCTCCTGAGCCGATGGCGATGACGTTGGCTGCCTTTTTTAGGTCGGGTTGGGAGCGCATGGCTAAAATGGCGGTTGTCGCGGCGGCGGCGGTTGTAGAACTATGGCCGCTGATGAAACTGTAAAATTGATCCCGGTGATCATAGGGATAGCCCGGTTGATTGAAGGGACGTGCCCGTCGGGCAGTTAATTTTATACTTTGGGTAATGTTGCCTGCAATGAGGACATTTTGAGCCCCCAATTGCCAGTATTGAATGCGGTCTTGAGTAGGCAAAAAGAAGCCCATAGCCGCAAAGCTGGCAAAACAAGCTGTTTTGGTATTGTCTGAGGCCCATGCCAGAGGTTTGCGCAACTCAGTGGGTGCCCATTTGTCAATGCCGATGGTTCGCCAATAATTCCCCTCGATGGGTACGCGGTTTTCCCATTGCTTGTTGACAGCATAATGAAGGGCAGAGACTCCCCAAATGCTGGCATCTCTAGTCCAATTGGTCGAGTATGCTTGGGCTGAAAGCCGGCCATTTTGGGTTGAGCCGAACAAAAAAATAATGCACAAAGTGCGAAGTGTCAGGAAAACACTTTTGAGGGTTGTTGTTTTGTTTAAATTCAAGGTTTTCAAACGTCTATGAGGAATTTAGGGCCTAATTTTTACTTATTTGGCTGTGCGTAAGTCAGAAGGCTGAGGGCCTTGCTGAAGTAGGAACTAGCCCGATTGCTCGGGATACCTTTGTACCTGTATTCAAATTTATCTGATTCTTCATGAATAATGCCGAACTGATTGCGGGAATTAAAAACCGTGCAAACCAGGTTTATGACAATCTAAGCACCCAAGAATTAATTGACTTGGCGATTTCAACAGGCGAAGGCCGACTCACTGACAAAGGAGCCTTAGCCGCCGATACCGGTGAGTTTACCGGTCGCAGCCCGAAAGACAAATTTATGGTGAAAGACGAGCTCACCGCCGATACCGTGTGGTGGGGTCCCGTCAATCAAGCCTTTGAGCCCGAGAAGTTCGACGCCTTATTGGGCCGTATGTGCGACCATTTGGAAGGCAAAACCTTGTTTGCCCGTCACGCCTATGCCTGTGCTGACGATGATTATCGTTTGAATATTCAGGTTGTAACTGAGAGCGCCTACCAGAACTTGTTTGCCAAGAATTTGTTTTTGCGTCCCAGTGCCGAAGAAATTTCGACCTCACCCACTGAATGGCTCATACTGGCTGTGCCAAGTTTTATGGCCGATCCTCAAAGAGATGGAACGCGTCAACACAACTTTACCCTTGTTTCCATGAGCCGAAAAATCATTTTGATTGGGGGAAGTGGTTACACGGGTGAAATTAAGAAAGGGATTTTTGGTGTTTTGAATTACATCTTGCCCCAAGAGCGAGGTGTGCTTTCCATGCACTGCAGCGCCAATATTGGCCAAAAAGGAGATACTGCCGTATTCTTTGGATTGTCAGGTACGGGTAAAACTACCTTGTCTGCTGATCCTCAACGCGCCTTGATTGGAGATGATGAGCACGGTTGGAGCCAGGATACGGTATTTAACTTTGAAGGCGGTTGCTACGCTAAATGCGTGGGCTTGACCGAAGAGAAAGAACCCCAAATTTGGAATGCCATCAAGCCGGGTGCTTTGGTAGAGAATGTTCGATTCTTCGAGGGTTCAGATGTACCCAATTACGAAGACATCAGTGTTACCGAAAATACCCGTGTGGCTTATCCCATCGATCACATTGACGGAATCGCTGTCCCCTCGATTGGTAAAGCCCCCGAGAACATTTTCTTCTTGACCGCCGACGCTTTTGGTGTATTGCCTCCCATCAGCAAATTGAGTCCTGATCAGGCTATGTATCACTTCATCAGCGGATACACGGCCAAAGTGGCCGGTACTGAAGCCGGTGTTACAGAGCCACAGGCTACGTTCTCCGCTTGTTTTGGTCAAGCCTTTTTGCCTTTGCATCCTGCCAAGTATGCCCAGATGTTGGGTGAAAAACTCAAGCAAAATTCCCATATCAATGTTTGGTTGATCAATACCGGTTGGACCGGAGGTCCTTACGGTGTGGGTGAGCGAATGAAATTGAAGTATACCCGCGCCATGATTACCGCCGCTTTGGAAGGTGAACTAGTAGGCAGTTTTCAGCAACACCCCGTTTTCGGAGTGTATATGCCTGAGTCTTGTCCGAATGTTCCTACTGAGTTACTGAACCCTCGTAATACTTGGGCCGATTCAGAAGCCTATGATGCCCAGTGCGATAAATTGGCTCAACTGTTCAATTCAAATTTTGAAAAATTCGCAGAAGGATCAAGCGAAGAAATCAAGGCTGCCGCTCCTGTTGTTAGGGCGCAGGCTTAATACCTAATTCAGCATTTTGTGAAAGGGCACCTTCGGGTGCCTTTTTTTTTAGTAGCCAAGGCCCCTTGTGTATCTTTGCAGCCGTATGGCAATCAGCAGCTCAGAGATACGCGCCAAGTACTTGGAATTCTTCGCCCAAAAAGGGCATAAAATTGTTCCGTCGGCCCCCATCGTGGTCAAAGGTGATCCTACATTGATGTTCACCAATGCCGGCATGAATCAATTCAAAGACTATTTCTTGGGCAACGCTGAAGCGGCGCAAAAACGTGTAGCCGATACTCAGAAATGCTTGCGCGTCAGCGGAAAACACAATGACTTGGATGAAGTTGGGCATGACCATTATCACCACACCATGTTTGAAATGCTCGGTAACTGGAGTTTTGGCGACTATTTCAAGGTCGACGCCATTGACTGGGCATGGGAATTGTTAACCGAGGTTTACGGATTGCCCAAAGAGCAATTGTATGTAACGGTATTTGAGGGAGATTCTGCTTCCAATGTGCCTTTTGACCAGGAGGCCTATGATCGCTGGACCAAGTGGGTACCTAGCAGCAGAATCATCAACGGCAATAAAAAAGATAACTTCTGGGAAATGGGGGATACGGGTCCTTGTGGTCCCTGCACAGAGATTCACTTTGACATGCGCAGTCCAGAAGAAAGGGCTGCTCTTGACGGAGCTACTTTGGTAAACAAAGATCATCCTGAGGTCATTGAGATATGGAACTTGGTGTTCATGGAGTTCAATCGCCAGGCCAATGGGTCATTGGTGAAATTGCCGGCTCAGCACGTAGATACGGGAATGGGATTTGAACGCCTGACTCGTGCCATTCAGGGCAAAAGCAGCAACTATGATACCGATATCTTCCAATACCTCATTGCGAAAACAGGCGAGTTGAGTGGCTTTTCCTACGGAGAAAAAGAAGAAAATGACATAGCCTTCCGGGTCATTGCCGACCACGTGCGAGCCGTGGCCTTGTGCATCGCCGATGGGCAATTGCCTTCCAATGCCGGTGCCGGTTATGTCATTCGACGCATTTTGCGTCGTGCTGTGCGATACGGGTATAGTTATTTGAATTTGCAGCAACCTTTTCTGTGTGAATTGGTGCCCGATTTGAGCCGTTTCTTTGCTGAGGCATTCCCCGAACTTTCTCAGCAACAAGACTTCGTTTCAAAAGTAATTCGAGAGGAAGAATTGAGTTTCTTCCGCACTTTGGCGACCGGGATGTCGCGCATTCATTCGTTTTTGACTCAAAGTCCAGGGTCGAACATTTCTGGAGCCATGGCTTTTGAACTGTACGATACCTTCGGTTTCCCCTTTGATTTAACCGAACTCATTGCCCGTGAAAATGGACTTCAAGTCGACACCCAAGGATTTGAAGCCGCCTTGCAGGAGCAGAAATCTCGCAGCCGCGCCGATGCGGCCAAAGCAACTGGTGATTGGAATACAGTCATGGACACGGAAGAAGAGTTCATTGGTTACGATCATCTGGAATCCATAACCGGCATTAGCCGCTTCAGAACGGTAGAGTTCAAGGGCAAAAAACAAATTCAATTGGTGTTGGGTCAGACTCCTTTTTATGCCGAAAGTGGAGGACAGGTAGGGGACACTGGTACACTAACCGGTCAGGAAGACGGGCAGGTCATTCGCATTCTTGATACGCAGAAGGAAAACAAATTGCACATCGCCATCTGTGATGCCATGCCGAACAATCCGGATCAATCGTTTGTGGCAAAGGTTGATGCCCATCGTCGATTGGCCATTTCTTGTAACCACAGTGCTACCCACTTGTTGCATTCAGCCCTGCGCGAAGTATTGGGTGATCATGTAGCACAGAAGGGTTCTTTGGTTAACGAGAAACAATTGCGTTTTGATTTCTCTCATTTTGCCAAGCTTAATGAAGATGAGTTGCAACGAATTGAAGATCGAGTGAATCAACAAATTCAAGCCAGTTTGGCATTGGAGGAGTTGAGAGACATGCCGATTGAAGAGGCTAAACAAATGGGTGCTACAGCACTCTTTGGTGAAAAGTATGGGGATTCCGTAAGGGTGATAGTTTTCGATCGCGAATATTCGATAGAACTATGTGGCGGAACTCACGTTCCCAATAGTCGAGACATTCAGTTGTTCAAATTGACCACTGAAACCAGTGTGGCGGCCGGTGTTCGAAGAATTGAGGCCATTACCCAAGAAGTAGCCATGCGCGACATCAACAATCGATTGGCACGTCTCGGTGCTCTAGAGGCCGCCATGGGCAATCCCAGCGATCCAATTGCCACTTGGAACAAGGCACAAGAAGAATTGTCGGCCTTGAAAAAGCAATTGGAACAATTTGAAGCCGAACAACTCAAGCAAGTAAAACAGTCCTTATTGCAATCGGTAGAGCCTGTTGATGGTATCTCTCTGGTGGCAGCCAAGCTGAATTTACCCAGTGCGGATGCAGCCAAACAACTTTGTTTTCAATTGAAGCAGGAGTTAGAAAACCCCATAGTACTGCTCGCGTTTGAAGCCGGTTCAAAACCAGGTCTTGCTTTTTATATTGACGAAAAATGGGTCAATGAAAAGGGCTGGAACGCTGCTCAATGGGTTCGCGAATGCGGCAAGGAGATTCAAGGTGGAGGAGGCGGTCAATCCTTCTTTGCTACCGCAGGGGGTAAGCTCGTGGAAGGATTAGACAAAGCCTTGGAAAAGGCGAGGTCTTTGATGGCCTAGTTCTGACCCAATATCATCAGCTTTTTGGTTTCAAAAAACTCCAAGTTGGGATACAATTCCGATAGATCTTGAATTCGAAGCGGGCTACTTGGTGCCAGTTGCATCAGGTCATGAGCTTCTTGATCCAAATCACCGCCTTTTAGCAGGTACATGCGTGGAGCGCCTTTGAATTGGCCCTTCATCCATTCCATCAGCGATTTTGCAGGAGCCACGGCTCTGGCGGTTGCCCCGTCAAATTTTCGGTTCAATTGCTCGGTTCTGGATTGTATAGCCTCGACATTTTTCAATCCCAATTCTTCGGCAATGGCTTTGACGACCTGAATCTTCTTTCCAATGGAATCGCAAAGGGTGAATTGTGTTTCGGGACAGGCAATGGCTAGAGGTATTCCTGGGAATCCGCCGCCAGTTCCAATGTCTAGGAATTCCTCGCCTTTAGCGAAGCGGCAATAGGTCGACATGGCCAATCCGTGTAGTACATGATGAATGTAGAAATTGTCCATGTCTTTGCGCGAAATCACATTGACACGGGCATTGTGGAAGCTATACAGGTCGAACAATTGTTGGATCTGAGATAGCTGCTTTTCAGAAAAAGTGAAATACGAAGTGATGATTTCGGGACCTACCATATGATTCTGCGCGTAAAAAAGACCCGTATACCCATATACAAATACCACAGAGAATAAAAGGCCAAGTGAATGGGGAATAGGCGGCTGAATTGGGTCATGCCAAATGGTTTGCCTTTGCGGTAAAAAATGACCCAAAGGCTAGTGATTGAAAATACAGTCGCTAAGGCGGGATAGACCCAACCTTGAGATTGAACCCACCAAACAATAAGGCTCACAAAAAGAGCTAACTGTGAAATAGGAAAAAGGCTGAGTTTGCGGCTAACTGACCGGGGATAGAGTTTGCCAACCCAAAGGTGCCTCATTTTTTGTTTGGTATAGGCCTTCCAATTTCGTGCCCCAGGGCTTGTAGTGAAGGCCTCTGATCGCAATACGACGGCTGTGTTTGACGCTGAGGCCGTAGATTGTACAAATAGATCATCGTCACCAGCAGGGATGTGGTGGTGTTCGGAGAATCCACCAACTCGGTCATAGGTCTGTCGGGTATAGGCTAAGTTGCGACCCAATCCCATGTATGGTGAATTTCGCAAACCCCAACCCAAGAAGTGCAAATGAGTCAAGAGCGTTTCAAAGTGTATGACTCCGCCTAAAAACCCAGGTTTTACTGTAAGAGGTGAAGGAGCAATGACTAAGTCAATGCCCGGTTTGAATTCTTGGCAAATGTGTTTCAACCACTGATCGGAGGCCGGCTGGCAATCGGCATCAGTTAGTATGAAATGTTGAAATTGGGCCTTTTTGAATCCCAAAGTAAGGGCTAGTTTCTTTCCACCATTCCGAACGTAATCGGGGTCGAGGTGAACAATTTTTAACCGTGAATTTTCTTGAGATTTTCTCAGCAAGACCAAATGGCTATCGTCTGTACTGCGATCATCTATGACGACGACTTCAAACTCTGGATAGTCTTGATTGAGCCAGCTATCGAGATTTTGCTCCAAATTCTGAAATTCATTATGAGCGGCTACCACTAGCGATACAGGTGGGAATGGTCCTTGAGGCTGTGGAAGATCAGGTTGCTTTTTACTGGGTTTGGGTACGGTTACCCGGTGACAGACCAGCAGTAACCAACAAAGCAGCAAAACAACGGCTAATGCAAATAGCAAAGCGGGAATCAAGTCTGATTCCGAAAACTGAAAGGCATTCTTCCAGTACTTAGGGTCAAGTAGGAATGACATGAAAGACTATCAAAATTAGCCCTTCAGTTGACGATCTTAGGGGGTCAGTTATCCACGATTGGTGAGGAGTTCTTGAGCCAGCGATCGTGTGCAACGCAGCAGAGTTTGATACGTAGTTTCAAACCCTTCATCTCCTCCATACCAAGGGTCTTCTACATCACCCCCTTTTTGGATGGAATCGAAATCGCGAATTTTTTGAATTTTGTGTTGGTGTTCACTTGGGCACAATTGGCGAACCGTACGCAAGTTGTTCTCATCCATGACATAGATGTGGTCGAAATACACAAAATCACGGGCCTTGATTTGTCGGCTTTGGTGCTCCAGTATCAAGCCGTGTTGGCGCGCATTGTTTCGGGTTCGAATATCGGGAGACTCCCCGTCGTGAAAGCCATTGGTTCCGCAGGAATCTATCTCAAATTCATGGCTTCGCCTTAGGTCGGAAATGGTCTCTTTGAACAGTCCTTCTGCCAAGGGGCTCCGGCAAATATTTCCCAAGCAGACAAACAATACGCGCTTCATAGATAACAAAAATAGGAGTTGAAACTAAGGCCCAAGAATCTAAAGGGGCGAAACGAACATAAAAAAACCCCGGATGACTCCAGGGTTTTTGGTCGGGGAGACAGGATTCGAACCTGCGACCCTCTGGTCCCAAACCAGATGCGCTACCGGACTGCGCTACTCCCCGCAAAATGCGACCCCAACAGGATTCGAACCTGTGACCTACTGCTTAGAAGGCAGTTGCTCTATCCAGCTGAGCTATGGGGTCCCATGGGGCGGGTGCAAAGGTACGAATTCAATTTCAATAAAGATTCGAGTTGAATAAATTTTCACGAGGCACCGCTGGTCTTGCCATAGCAACAAAAAAGGGCCCGAAGGCCCTTGATTGCTCTATGAAACAACAACTACTGGTAGAATGTTAACATCTATAAGATTTACTAAATATGATAATGGCTTGTCGGATAGAGAATTGTTGTGTTCTTCTTGTTGTTTAGGTAAACACAGTTGCCTGAGGTAATCCCCCAAAAAAATGTTTAATAATTGTTAAAGTGATTGAAAATCAATTATTTAATTTTCATGTGTGCTTTGATCCACTGCAATTGTCCGTATGAAAAACGAGGGTCGACCAAGGTCTTGAGGTGGGAAACGCTGTGGGATTCTGCT
>JBJOHK010000019.1:0-10055 GCA_046047755.1 Bacteroidota bacterium
AGTTGGATTCCTCCATCAAGGCTAAATTGGATAGCATTTCTAAGGCAGGCAAGGGAATTGCCATCGTTTCTGGAACGGTTCACAGTCCCTCTACTTTGAAATCTATCGCTGATTTTACGGCTACTTATCCTGGAACCAAGCACGTGATGTACGATGCTGTTTCTTACAGCGGTATGTTGGATGCCAACTTGGCCGATTTTGGAACCCGGGCTATTCCTAGCTACGATTTTTCAAAAGCCAATGTCATCGTAAGCTTCGCGGCTGATTTCTTGGGAACTTGGGTTTCTCCAGTAGAATTTGCTAAGGCATACGGAACCAAGCGTCGCCCCGATGCGGAGGGTGGAATGAACCAACATTTCCAATTCGAGTCGGCTTTGAGCATGACTGGAACAAATGCTGATCATCGTTTCCCCATGAAGATGAGCGAGGAGCGCGTGTATTTGTCTTCCTTGTACAACTACATGGCTCAAAAAGCAGGGTCTACCCAAATGCCTGTTATCAAACAGGGTGAATTGGCTGGAAATGCTTTGAAGTCTGCTGCTGAAGCCCTTTGGAATGCCAAAGGTTCTAGTTTGGTTATCAGCGGAAGCAACGATAAGGTTTGCCAGCAATTGGTGAACGCCATCAATGCGTTGTTGGGCAACTATGGTACAACCTTGAACATGGCTCAGTACAGCAAGCAGCATCAAGGAAGCGATGCCGACTTGGAGGCCGTAAAGAAGGGATTGAATGACAAAACCATTGGGGCTGTCATTTTCTATGGTACTAACCCTGTATACAATCGCGGTCAAGAATGGACTGCCGCCATCGCAAGCGCGGAGTTGTCTGTTTCTTTTGCCTCGAACAAAGACGAAACTGCCACGGCTTGTCAATACGTTTGTCCCGACAACCATTACTTGGAATCTTGGGGTGATGCTGAGCCTCACAACGGATTGTTCCAGTTGTCTCAGCCTACCATTACCAACGTTTTCAACACTCGTCAAGCACAGGTTTCTTTGTTGACTTGGGCGGGTGCTTTGCCCCAAACAGATGCTGATCCTTTCGCCAAGAAAGGAATTTTGTCACAGAAATTCGAAGCTTCTCCCTATTACCTCTATGTTGTGAACAACTGGAAGTCTCAGGGTATTGGAGCTGATGCTTGGACCAAAGCCTTGGAAATGGGCTTGATTGCTGGTTCTTCTGTAGCCGGAAATACGGCTTACATGGGCAATGCAGTTGCCTTGGCTTCTGAGGTATCAAGCAAAACCTCTTCCGGATTGGAAATGGCTGTTTATTCAGCTGTAGGTGTTCGCGACGGCGCTCAAGGAAACAACCCCTGGTTGCATGAAATGCCAGATCCTGTTAGCAAAGTAACTTGGGATAATTACGTTGCCTTGCCGAAGTCTTTGGCTTCTGAATTGGGAATCAAAGAGCGCGATACCGTGAACATCAAAGCGGGTGGCGTTGAATACCAAAATGTTCCAGCCTTGGTTCAGCCTGGTCAAGCCAATGGTACGGTAGCCATGGCACTGGGTTATGGTCGTACTGCGGCCGGTAAGGTTGGTGGTTCAGTAGAAAAAGGATTCGATACCATTGGATACAATGCCTTTGCCATGGGTGGAGGTGTTTCTACCACACTTTCTAATGTGGAAATTTCCAAAGGAGAGGGTACTTACCACTTGGCACAAACTCAAACTCACCATAGCATTGAGGGTCGTGACATTGTTCGCGAGACAACTTTGGGTGAATACAAAAAGAATCCAAAAGCTGGCAACGATAAGGCAGCTACTCACGTTTACACCATTTGGGAAAAACGCGATTACCGCAAAGATGGTTCTCCCAACCATTTGTGGGGTATGGCTATTGACTTGAATGCTTGTACCGGTTGTGGTTCTTGCGTAGTTAGTTGTTCCATTGAAAACAACGTTCCGGTTGTTGGTCGTGACGAAATTCGTTTGCGTCGCGAAATGCACTGGATTCGTATTGATCGTTATTACAGTTTTGTTTCGGCTGAAGCCAGCATGACTCGTGAAGACGATATCAAAGCGGCTGATGCTTCCAATAAGGGTGAATTCAGCCACTGGGAGAATGTACAAGTCATTCACCAGCCTATGATGTGCCAGCACTGCGCTCAGGCTCCTTGTGAGACTGTCTGCCCTGTATTGGCCACCACGCACTCTAGCGAAGGTTTGAACCAAATGACGTACAACCGTTGCATTGGTACCAAATATTGCGGTAACAACTGTCCCTATAAGGTTCGTCGTTTCAACTGGTTCCGTTATAATGACAACGATGCTTTCGATTTCCACTTCAACAATCCGCTGGGTAAAATGGTCATCAACCCTGATGTAACCGTTCGTACTCGTGGTGTAATGGAAAAGTGTTCTTTCTGTGTTCAACGAATTCAGGAAGGCAAGTTGAAGGCTAAGCGCGACGGAAAGTCTCCGAACGATGTTCAAGTGGAGACCGCTTGTCAGCGCGCCTGTCCAAGCAACGCCATCGTATTTGGTGATTTGCACAACCCTGAGAGTGAAATCTCTAAGCTTTACCGCAACGAGCGTGGATTCCGCGTTCTTGACGAAATCAACGTACAATCTTCGGTTACTTACATGACCAAGGTTCGCAATACTAACGCATAACCTACCTAAAGAGATAAAGAATGATACACGATTCCATCATTAGAGAAAGGCTGGTAACGGGAGACAAGACCGCGGCAGACGTAACCCGCGACATTGCTCGTCCCATCTTGAATCAACCCAGCACTGCCTGGAAGGTAGGATTCACCTTGTCTATTGTTTTCTTGGGCATCTTTGCTGTGAGCTTGTTTTACACGCTCTGGACCGGTATTGGTGTCTGGAACATCAACAAATCCGTCATGTGGGGTTGGGACATCACCAACTTCGTATTTTGGGTAGGTATTGGTCACGCGGGAACCTTGATTTCTGCGGTACTGTTGCTCTTCCGTCAAAAATGGCGCATGAGTATCAACCGTTCGGCTGAGGCTATGACCATTTTCGCTGTAATCTGTGCGGCCATGTTCCCTGTGTTTCACATGGGTCGTGTATGGGTAGGTTACTGGGCCCTTCCTTTGCCCAACGGCTTTGGATCTTTGTGGGTAAACTTCAACTCGCCCCTGTTGTGGGACGTATTCGCCATTTCAACATACTTCTCTGTGTCGTTGTTGTTCTGGTACATTGGTCTGATTCCTGATATCGCCACGATTCGCGACAAGGTGACCACCAAAGGTGCCAAATTCTGGTACGGATTGTTCTCCATGGGATGGACGGGTTCTACCCGCACTTGGGCCCGCTATGAATTGATTTCCTTGATTCTGGCTGGTTTGAGTACTCCTTTGGTACTGTCTGTACACACGATTGTATCTACTGACTTTGCAACCTCTGTTATCCCAGGATGGCACACCACGATTTTCCCTCCCTATTTTGTAGCTGGAGCGATTTTTTCTGGATTTGGTATGGTGGCTACCCTGCTGGTAGTGGCACGCAAAGTGATGAACTACGAAAACTACATCACCATTGGTCACTTGGATGCCATGACAAAAATCATCATGGTTACCGGTTCATTGGTCGGTATTGCTTATTTGACAGAGTTCTTCATTGCTTGGTATAGCGGAGTAGAGTACGAACAGTACGCTTTCTTGAACCGAGCATTTGGTCCTTACTGGTGGGCTTATTGGAGCATGATGAGCTGCAACTTGATTGCTCCTCAGGTTTTCTGGTTCAAATGGTGCCGCACAACCCCTTGGTTCATTTTCATCATGAGTATTGTGGTGAACGTGGGTATGTGGTTTGAGCGTTTCGTAATCATCGTTACCTCATTGCACCGCGATTACTTGCCCTCAAGTTGGGTAATGTACTCGGGTTCATTGACAGAAGTCGGTTTGTTCTTGGGTACCTTCGGTATCTTCTTTACCTGCTTCTTCTTGTTTGCTAAGTTCTTGCCTGTGATCAACATGGCTGAAGTTAAATCCATCTTGCGCAACCGCGAGTAATCAATAGGAGAATTGCTGAATGGCTATTTTAGATAAAAACCTAAGTCTCCGCAACCGCAATAAAATGTTGGTTGGCGTTTATGAAGACGAAGACAATTTGATGCAAGCAACTCAATCATTGGTTGATGCTGGCGTTCATGTACACGATGTGTACACCCCGTATCCCGTTCACGGACTGGATCGCATCATGGGCATTCGCCGTAGCCGTTTGGCTCGCGTGGCTTTCTTCTGCGGTCTGACCGGCTTGAGCTTGGCGATTACCATGATTTGGTATATGTACGTTCACGATTGGCCAATGAACATTGGTAACAAGCCTGAGCGTTTTACGCCTAGCTGGATACCTGTTATGTTTGAAGCTACAGTGTTGTGCACGGCTTTTGGAATGGGCTTCTTCTTCTTTTGGAGAAACCGCATGTTGCATGGAGTAAAGAATGAAATTCTGGACCTGCGCCAAACCGACGACCGTATGATCATTGCCGTTGAAACCAAAGAGGGAATGGATGAGAAATCAACCTTAGACCTCATGAAGAAAAATGGTGCTGTTGAACTGCGCGAATTCCAAAACGGAGTTCAAACCACTCTATAAATCAAGGATATGAAGAAAGTGAATCCAATTTTATTGTCAGCGATCGCAGCATCTGCTTTGTTGGGTGGTTGCGTGAGCCGAGGAAATAACCCCGGATGGGAATATGCACCTGATATGTACTATTCCAAAGGGTATGAGCCTTATTCTCAGGCTGATTCTTCTGCCTTAAATCCTCATGGAATGAGCATGCGTACTCCAGCTGTTGGTTCAGTAGCGGTAGGCAAAGGAGAGTTTGTATATCCCTATGAAAACAACGGTGCTGGTTATGAATTAGCAGGCGCTGAATTGACCCGTCCTTCAGATTTGACGGATCCCAATGGCCGCGGTGAATATCTATACGGTATTTATTGTGCCCCTTGCCACGGTGCTACGGGTAATAACGATGGTACTGTTTTCCAGAAAGCTTCTAACTTGAAGCCAGCATGGAAGGGTTATACGGATCCTTACATTCAAACCTTACCTGTAGGAAAAATTTACCACACCCTTACGTATGGCAAGAACAATATGGGAAGCCATGCCTCTGTTTTGGCACCTGCCGATCGTTGGAGGGTTATCGACTATGTTAAACAGCTTAGCATGCCTGCCGCATCTGCTCCTGTAGCAGAAAGCGCTGACAATGCGGCAACTGAAATGGAAACTGCTAACTAAGATCATGGGACACGGACATCACATTGAAATTAAACAAGAGAACTTTGTAGTTCCTGCAAAAGCCAAGCGTTTCGCCATCATTTTGATGGTACTTGGTTTGGTTTTTACTGGGGTAGGAATGGCCACTTTGGGTGGTTCAACTTCCCATAGCCATGAGGCTGTATCCGAATCTCATGCTGAGCATACTGATCATGCTGAAGCAACAGCGGTTCACGCTGAAGCGGAAGGACATGGTCATGAAACCACAGAGGCTCATGCTGAAGAACATGGAAACATGGAAAATGAACAATTCGGTCCTCGTGCTGGATTTCACGCAGAAGAAAAACCTGCCATGACCCGTTTGTGGGCCAATTTGCTGGTTGTAGGATTCTACTTCCTCATGATTGGTCTTTGCGCTTTGTTTTGGATTGCGGTTCAATATGTAGCAAACGCAGGTTGGTCTACAGCCTTCAAACGTGTTCCTGAGGCCATGATGACCTTCATTCCTGTTCCTTTTGTTGTCATCTTGATCGCCGTTTTGGTGGCCAAGACCGATTTGTATCACTGGGCTCATTATGAGCACTTGCATTTGAGTGCAGGTGATGCTGGTTACGACAAAGTGTTGGATGGCAAGAGCGGATTCTTGAACTCTGGAATGTTGATTGGTTTCCCAACCGTTTTGGTAGCCATTTGGTATTTATTGGGTCGCAAATTGCGCGGATTATCGTTGAAAGAGGATTCCGCTACCAAAGGCGATGTAAGTTTCTTCAAAAAGAGCATTCGTTTCTCTGCTGGATTCGCAGTATTGTTCGGTTTCACCATCAGCATCATTGTATGGTTGTTCATCATGAGTGTTGATGCTCATTGGTATTCTACCATTTTCGGTGTTTATAACTTCATCTCTATGTGGGTGACTGCCATCTCCATCATAGCGTTGTTTGTAGTTTACTTGAAGAAAGCCGGTTACTTGCATTTGGTTTCTGATGAGCACATTCATGACTTGGGTAAGTTCATGTTTGCCTTCACCATTTTCTGGGCCTATGTATGGTTGAGCCAGTATTTGTTGATTTGGTACGCACACATTCCTGAAGAGATGTACTATTATCAAATTCGCTTTGAAGATTACAAGGCCAACTTCTTGGGCAATTTGATCTTGAACTTCTGCGTACCTTTCTTGTTCTTGTTGATGCGTTCAGCCAAGCGTTTCCGTCCCTTGTTGGTGACCATAGCTGTGACCATGTGTTTGGCTCACTACCATGACATTTGGTTCAATGTATTCCCAGGCGTTTTCGGCCCTGGAATGCAGGTTGGATTCTTGGAGATTGGCATTTACATGACCTTTGCTGGTTTGTTTGTATACTGGGTATTGACCGCCTTGAGCAAAAATGGTTTGGTTCCTGTGAACCATCCTTATTTAGAGGAATCAGCCCACCACGATGTTGGAGTATAAACAATTGCATTAAACTAATAGGAAAAAGGGCCACCAAGTGTGGCCCTTTTTCGTATCAAAGCCCATATAAACCTTAATTTTGCAGCCCATGGAATTATCAGCCAAGTACAATCCAGCCGAAGTAGAAGGCAAGTGGTACAGCTACTGGCTTGAACAGAAAATGTTTGAGTCTAAACCCGATGAACGCAAACCGTATACAGTGGTGATACCCCCACCCAACGTAACGGGTGTGTTGCATATGGGGCATATGCTGAATAATACCATTCAAGATGTCTTGGTTCGTCGTGCTCGAATGCGTGGTTTCAATGCCTGCTGGGTGCCCGGTACCGACCATGCCAGCATAGCGACTGAGGCCAAAGTGGTTAAGTTGTTGGCTTCCCAGGGAATTCAAAAGCGCGATCTCACGAGAGATGAATTTTTGACTCATGCTTGGGAATGGAAAGAAAAATACGGTGGAATCATTCTCGAACAGCTCAAGAAGTTGGGCTCTAGTTGCGATTGGTCTCGTACGCGCTTTACCATGGAGCCAAGCCTGTACAAAGCCGTTGTTGATGTATTTGTTGACCTCTACAAAAAAGGATTGATATACCGAGGTACCAAAATGGTGAATTGGGATCCACAAGGTCTTACGACGTTGAGCGATGAAGAAGTGATTTTTCGCGAGATCCAAGACAAGTTGTACTATGTCAAATACAACGGTGTTGATTTTGATGGAACCTTGCTAGTGGCAACAGCCAGACCCGAAACCATTGCGGGTGATGTGGCTGTTTGTGTAAATCCCGCTGATGAGCGCTACGCCCATTTGATTGGCAAAAACGTTCGTGTTCCCTTGATCAACCGTGAAGTTCCCATTATCGCGGATGAATACATTGACATTGAATTTGGAACTGGGGTTTTGAAAGTAACTCCAGCTCACGATATCCACGATTATGAAATAGGGACTAAGTTTAACCTTAAGGTCATCGATACCTTGACGGAAGATGGCCGCATTGCTGAAGCAGGGGAGTTGTTTGTTGGTTTGGACCGATTCGAGGCTCGCAAGGAATGGGTAAAGCAATTGGATGCCAATGGCTTATTGGAAAAAGTCGATGATTACACCCACAACGTTGGGTTTTCAGAACGAACCGATGCTGTGGTAGAGCCTCGAATTTCTACCCAATGGTTCGTAGATATGAAGGCATTTATGGCTAAAAACCCCGAGGTTTTACATTCAGTCATGAATGATGAGGTTCGCTTTTTCCCTGAAAAACTCAAGAATACTTACCGCCACTGGATGGAGAATGTACGAGATTGGAACATATCCCGTCAATTGTGGTGGGGGCATCGCATTCCAGCATGGTATACGGCTTCAGGCGAATTTGAAGTGGCCGCTACGGCTGAAGAAGCTTGTGGCCTTTTCGCAGCCAAAGGGATTTCTGTGAGTCCCTCTGAATTGGAACAAGATCCCGATGTGTTGGATACCTGGTTCAGCAGTTGGCTTTGGCCCATTTCTGTATTTGACGGTATTGGGGAAGGGGCTGACCGCACGGAGTTAGACTATTATTACCCCACCCAAGATTTGGTAACGGGTCCTGATATTTTATTCTTCTGGGTAGCCCGAATGGTGATGGCTGGTTATGAGTTTGAAGCTAAGAAACCCTTTGAAAACGTATACTTTACAGGTCTAATTCGCGATAAGCAACGCCGCAAGATGAGCAAAAGCTTGGGAAATAGTCCCGATGCTTTGGAGTTAATTGAGCGATTTGGTGCAGATGCCGTTCGAATGGGCTTATTGTTGTGCGCCCCTGCAGGGAATGACATTCTGTTTGACGAAAGTCAGATTGAGCAGGGCCGGAATTTCTGCAACAAAATCTGGAATGCCTACCGCTTAGTGGGTATGTGGGAGCCAGGTAATAGTGAAGTGAGACCCTATGAGACTGAAGCTTCGGCTTGGTTCCAATCCCGTTTGGCTTCAACCTTGACTGAAAACGAACATCACTTCGCCCAGTTTCGCTTGAGCGATGCATTGATGAATCTATACAAATTGGTATGGGATGATTTCTGTTCGGTGTATTTAGAGGCCATTAAGCCTGCCTATGGCGAACAGATTTCTAAAGAGGCCTGGAATCAGGCGAGGTCTTTCTTCTCCTTGATTGTGCGAGCTTTACATCCATTCATGCCCTTCATCACAGAAGAGCTGCACCATTCGCTTCATGACGGCTGTCCAGAAAAAGCTTGTGCGATAGCGGATTACCCGCAGGCAAATTCCGAACAGAATACCCTGAAAGTTGACCCCATGACCATGGTGTCTGAGTTGCGCAATGTTCGCGCACAGAAAGGTATTTCCCCTAAAGAGAAATTGAATGCATCGGCTTTTGGCGATGAAAATTTACTTTCGGGATATTCCCAAATGATTCAGAAAATGGCCAATGTTGATTTGGTTTGGAACCCTGAGCAAAGACCCGGTACCGCGGTTTCGTTTTTAGCGGGTACCATAGAGGTGTTGGTGGAATTGAACTTTGAATTGGATGTAGAGGCCGAGAAGGCCAAAATTCAACAAGAGATGGGCCGCCTACAAGGGTTCCTGAAAGGAGTAAATGCCAAACTGAATAATGAAAAGTTTGTAGCCAATGCTCAAGCCGATGTGGTAGAGCGCGAACGTCAAAAACAACAAGACACCCTCACCAAATTGCAAAATTTGGAAGGTCAATTGAAAGCGTTGGGCTGATCGGTTGATCAACCCAACGATTCCGTTATTTTCTAGTTTTTAAATGGGCGATGTGGTATTCGCCTAATTTGATACCCTGGTCTCTTCCGTGCTCGATGGCATCTCGGAAGTGAATTCCACCGTATAGTCGGCTGTAGCAGGCTTCTTTAGCGGCTTCATGGAAATTAGCAAATTCACGAGTTCCTAGTCCGAATTCCATTTCAGCGCTGTCGATGTAACTAACCTCACCGAACATTTCTGTCAACAGGGTTCCGGCTGCTCCTGAAACAACACTATGAGCGCTTGGGTACTCCGGAAAGGAAGGGGTTTGAATAGCGGGTACCCAAGCAGAATCCCATAAGTTACGAATTACCGTCTCAGGGCGAATGTATTCGTATTTATACTTGGCTTTGAAGGCCAAAATGAAAGCGTCGTAAACGGCTGCTGATAAGCGTACCATGCCTTCGGCTGATTCCATCAAGCTGAGCTTCTTGTTGCGGGCAACGGTGCTATAAGTGGAAAGCCAGTGTCCCAATGGGCTGACCTTCAAGATATTGATGGTGGCATGTCCGTAATGAACGGTGGCATTTGGATTGTCGTCCCAATATTTAGCCATCAACAATCCTACACTATCCAATTGGGAAACCGTGTCTTTTACTTCTTGGGCTTGTAGCAGGTAACGCGAACCAGCAGTCAAGTCATAGGGAGCTGGGCCAGG
>JBJOHK010000020.1:0-4358 GCA_046047755.1 Bacteroidota bacterium
TGATCAAAACGGCGGCTCCCAGCCAAATCCAGTGAAAACCGTGGCCGTAGAATATGGCTATGACGAAGATGGCTCCTAGATCATCGATGATGGCTAGTGCGGTTAAAAACACCTTCAATGAGGGGGGGACTCGGTTGCCTAATAGGCTCATGAGGGCAATGGCAAAGGCGATGTCAGTAGCCGTTGGAATTCCTATGCCTCGCAAGGTTTCGGGCGAGCCCATATTGCTCAAGAAGTAAATCAAAGCAGGAACCGCCATGCCCCCTACTGCAGCAATTACTGGCAATAAAGCTTGTTTGCGGTTGCTCAATTCACCGATGTACAGTTCGCGTTCAATTTCCAATCCGACCAATAGGAAGAAAATGGTCATCAAGGCGTCGTTGATCCACTCGCCTAGGCTGTGTTTCAAATGCAAACCGAAGGGTTCGCTTCCCAACTCAATGTGCCACAAAGCACGGTAGGTATCACCCCAACTGGAATTGGCCCAATACAGGGATAATAAGGTACAAATGATGAGCAAAATCCCAGCACTTTGTTGGCTCTGGTAGAACTCTTTAAAGAGGGCAGTTAGCCTGATGCGAGGAGAGGAATTGGTCTTAGCCATGAACAGGCAAATTTAGCCATTCTAGCCCAAACGACCGGTTAATTGAAGGGGACTTTTGTCGCAAAACCTGCCTGTTTTGTCGCGATTTTCACCAAGGAAGGCAGGACCTGGGGCCATTATGCGGTTGGCACAGTGCCGGGCTGAACTTAACTTGCGCCATGCTGTTTTTGCTGCTGTCCATCCTATTCAGCTCGCTCATTTTTGTGATTTTCACCCATTGGGGTCAGCGCAAGGGTCATTTGTATCCGGTCATTTGGGTGAATTACGGAACCTGTTTGCTTTTTGGTGAAGGGTTTGGGAGCCTAATGGGAGAAGGCACTTGGCGATTGGGTAATGTTCAAGACCCCGCATTCATGCTATTGTTTAGCATGGGGCTGTTGTTCGTGGGAACCTTTTTACTCATGGGAACGGCCACTCGTCGAGCCGGTGCGGCTTCGGCAGCTACGGCCACCAAATTGAGTTTGGTGATTCCTATGGGGGCGGCCGTATGGTTGTACGGAGAGCCCTTGGGTTGGAGTTTGGTGATTTCCGTGCTCTTGTCCATCATCAGTATTGGTCTGTTTTCGGCTTCAGAAGGATTAAAGTTTGACCCCATTTTATTGGCCGTTTTTGCTGGTGCCGGTTTGGTGGATGCCGCCTTGAACGCCATACGGCAGAGCTTTCATTCGCACATGAACGACTGGCAGCAGAGCACAGTGATTTTTGGCTCGGCTTTTTTGTTTGGTAGCTTGGGTTTGCTAAAGTCTGAATGGCGCCAACAATTTTCGGGCTCGGCAGTCAGGATGGGTTTTCTGTTGGGCCTGGTGAATTTCTTTTCCATTGTTTTTCTCTTGAGGGGCTTGCATTTCTTCCAAGGTGCGACGGCAACTTTTTTTGCCTTTAATAATGTGGGTATTCTCTTGCTCACCACTCTCGCTGCTTGGGTATTTTTCAAGCAGCCTATGGGTTTTTATCGGTGGATGGGACTGCTCCTTGCCTTGTTAGCCATTGCCAGCGCCTATTTCAATTTGCTCTGGACCCAGGCCTAGTACATGCTTTTTGACGATACCTATACCGAGCTAGCCGAAGCATCTGAGGCCCAATTGCGTGAAAAAGGGAGTCGATTTTTTGCCTTTGCTTTCCCGGTTCACTCGGAAGCAGAAATCAAAGAACACTTAGCTGCATTGAGGCTGAAATATCCCGATGCGACCCACCATGTCTATGCGTATTCGTTAGGACCGAGCGGAGAGGCGCAACGGGCCAATGACGATGGGGAGCCTAGCGGCTCATCGGCTAGGCCCATTTTGAGAGCCATTCTTTCGGCCGGTCTCAGCAATACTTTGGTGGTTGTGGTGCGCTACTTTGGAGGCACCTTGTTGGGCATTCCTGGGCTTATTGCCTCGTATGGCGGGGCGGCTGAATTGGCGTTAAAGTCGGCGGCGAAAAAAACCTGTCTGATTGAAGTGGAGTTTAGCATCGAAAGTGATTTTGAAAACGAACAGGCAATTCACCTGTTGCTTAGACCTTTTGAATTCCGAGTGCTGGATAGGCAGTATCAAACGGGTGTATTGTACAAAGTGGCCATCAGAAGAAACGATAGCATTCGTTTTGAGAAGGCCGCATCAGAGGCCTATAAACTTTCCGTAAAATCTATACCGGTCAGTTGAAACAATGCCTGTCATAGCTTATGTTTGATTAACTATGAAAAGAATTTCTACTTTGGGATTGGCCATTGCGGCTTTCGCACTGGTTCTAAGTGCTTGTTCAAGCAATTTGACGGTGGCCAAGCGCCATTATAACAAGGGTTGGAATATCTCTCTTGGAGGTGGTAAAAACGGCCAATTTGAGCGACCCACACGTTTGGAGCGCGTAGCGCAGACTGAAATTCAAGCAGAGACGACTCTAGAGCCTTTGGTACTCGCGGAATCAAACTCATCGATTTCAGTCGCTGCGGTTGAGGCTAAAGCGTCAGCCACACAGGTGGTTGCCGCTGTGGCTAAAGCAGCTGCACCCAAAGCCCATAAATCCTTGACTCAAACAGCCCATAAAGCAGTAGCCAAGGCTAAAGTTTCTTCATCAGCACCGGCTGAGAAAAAAGGATCAGCTTCAACTTCAGGTTCGGGCCATAGCCAATGGATAGCCTTATTATTAGTGCTTCTTCTGCCTGGTATTCACCGCTTCTACTTGGGCTATTACATGGAAGGTGTTCTTTTCATTTTGACAGCTGGAGGTTGCGGAATATGGTGGATCATAGACTTGGTTCGCATTTTGACCGGAGATTTGGGTCCTGCTGACGGAAGCGGTTACACCGAAGAGATTTAATGAAATTCAAAGACCCTCGCTGGTCTCTAATCTTGCTATGCGGGTGGGGTCTGCTCCCTTTGGGGTTGTGGATGCTGCCCGCATCTTTTTTTGACCAAGGCCAAGTGGTTTGCCTTTCGCGATTGTTATTTGATCTCGAGTGCTGGGGCTGCGGGTTGACTCGTGCCGTTCAACACGCTATTCACGGGGAATGGGCTGTGGCCTACGAATTCAATCGATTGATTGTGATAGTAGGGCCCTTGCTGATAGCAGTATGGGTCAAATATCTGCGTGAGTTTTTCTTGAAATACAAACGAAAATCAAGCTTCGACTGAGCTTAAAGCTTGCTCCAATAGGAACATGAACTCGCTGTGTTCCACTTCGTAGGCCCCAAATTGGGCAATGTGTGAATTCAGGTATTGAGAGTCTAGCAATTCAAATCCTTGTTCCCGAAGAAATTCAACCAAAAACACCAAACACAACTTTGAGGCGTCGGTTCTTTTGTGGAACATGCTTTCGCCAAAGAAGGCACGACGCAGAGAAACTCCGTATAAGCCTCCAACGAGTTCGTCTCCATCCCAGGCCTCGAAACTGTGAGCCAATCCCAAACGATTCAATTGGCAATAGGCATCGATGATTTCTTCCGAAATCCAGGTGTCGTCGGCTCGCAATTCAGCGCAATTCCGAATGACCTGTTCAAAATCTCGGTTGATGCGCAGGGTAAACGGTTCCTTGCGGTATAGGCGCATTAAATTCTTAGAAGGAGAGAAGCGCTCGTCAAGCGGAATGATGCCTCGGCGTTCTGGAATGTGCCAATAGATTGCCCCGCCCTCTTCAGGATCAGCCATAGGGAAAGCCCCAGAAGCATAAGCTTGAACCAGCATTTCAGGGGTCAAGGGCATGGACATGCAGCAAAATTCGGAAGTCTTTGGGGAATACTCGCACCCGAGCTGCATTTTTGCAGCACCAAATAGCCGGTCGTGGGTAACGCAAAAAACAAATTGTTGAAATACGCTGAGTTCGAGGCATTCAGCCATTGCTTTGATTACAGGCATGAACTCAAAGGCAAATGGAATTCCATTTTCGGCAACGACAACCCCATTGTCTTGGAACTGGCTTGCGGAAAAGGAGATTATGCATTGGGCCTTTCTCAATTGGAGCCGGAAAGGAATTACATCGGGGTTGATGTTAAGGGCAACCGATTGTGGGCAGGGGCTAAAAAGGCCTTAGAAAATGGCTGGAAGAATGTGGCGTTTCTTCGCATTGAAATTGATCGTTTGGCTGATTTTTTTGCTCCAGGTGAGGTCCATGAACTATGGATAACCTTCCCAGACCCGCAGCCGCGAAAAATGAGAAAACGCTTAACGAGCCATAAGTTTTTGAACATTTATCGCCAGGTGATGAACCCTACAGGAAAGGTTCATTTGAAGAGCGATTCGCAGATGTTTTGGCAAAGCACTTTGGATCAAGTCAA
>JBJOHK010000021.1:0-5055 GCA_046047755.1 Bacteroidota bacterium
ACTTGAGTGTAGGCGTTCAAGATTTGAATATCATAGGTCAAGATTCATTTGATGGCGTTGAATTGTTGCACGCAGACGAACTGAGATTGACGATCAACCTAATGTCATTATTCTCCGATCACTATGAAATAGGCAGTATTCAAACCGAGGGCTTGCGGACTCACATCGTTTATTTAGAAAGCGGTAAAGCGAACTATGACATCAGCTTGCCGGATACCGCGGCTGTTGACACCTCAACCGGTACACCTATTTCCTTATCACTGGAACGCATCAACTTGAATAACACTACCCTAGTTTATGACGACGCCACTATGGACTACCATTTGGCCTTAAAGGGCTTGGATTTGTTGGCTTCAGGCGCTATGGAAGATGTGCAGTTTGACATGGCGACCGAGCTCAAATGCAAAAGCCTGGACATGTCTTATGGAGGCATGACCCTTCTACAGTCGGTTGCCGTACAAACTGAAACCATGGTAAACATGGACATGGATAAGTTCCGTTTTGGCTTTGATGTCAAAGAAATCCTGTTGAACGAATTGCCCCTTACGGCTAAAGGATGGGTTCAACTCAACGATGACAACATAGACATGGACATCGCAGCAGAAGCCAAAGGCAGCGATTTCAAAGCCTATTTATCAGCGGTACCGGGTGCTTACACCGATGATTTTTCTAAGGTAAAAACATCTGGATTGGCTTCTTTCTCTTTGAGTTTAAAGGGTCAAATGACCGACGATTTGATGCCCGCGACCCAGTTGAAATTGGGGGTCACAAATGCCTCCGTCCAATACCCAGGTTTACCGGGTTCTGTTAGCGGAATTCAGGTTGATTTTCATTTTGAAAACCCAGACGGCATCGTCGATCATTCCATTGTGGATTTGAAACAGTTGGCTTTGAATCTGAATGGTAGCCCCTTCGGCATGCAGCTGTACATGAGTCACCCTGAATCCAACCCCTACGCCAGGGGCAAAATGGACGTGGAAACAGACCTCTCTAAGTGGTCTCAATTCCTGCCCACAGAGGCCAAAGACCTTCAAGGTTGGCTCGGCATTCACGCCTCGTTTGACGGGCATTATAGCGAAGTCAGTTCGGGTACAATGGCCGATTTGAAAGCAGAAGGGAGTATGGAAGCCAAAGGCATTCAAACCCAATATTTAGGCTTGCCGTTCGTGTTGACCGAACTGAAAGCCAGTCTAAACCCAAAACAATTTGATTTGTCTGCCCTTGACATGACCTGGGGAAAAAGCCGTTTGCAAGGCTCAGCTCAAGTCACCAATGCTTTAGGATACATGTTGAACGATGAAACCCTGCACGGCAGATTGAATATGGTCAGTCAAAGCATTGATGCCAATGAATGGATGGAGGCCCTATCCAGTACCAATGAACCCATGGCACCTGTATCTGAAACAGCGGCCGAAGAAGGGGCACTGGCTGGTCGTGTGGAACCCGATACGGCTGTTTCAACACTGCCCGTTCTGCCAAAGAACTTGGATCTCGTTGCCAAAGCCACCATCGATAAACTCCTATACGATTCCTATGAACTGGAAAACTGCCAAGCCGATATTCGCTTGCAAGATGGAACCATGACCATCAACCCCTTGAGTGCCGAATGGATGGGAAGTCAATTCAGCCTAAACAATACCCGATACACCTATGCACTCGGCGGAAAACCTGAGGCAGCACTAGGCTTGAATATCTTGAAAATTAACCCTTCAGCCATTGCTGAACATTTGAGCCTGATTCAGGCCTATGCCCCCATCTTAAAAAACATCGATGGCTTGGCTAATTTGGGATTCAACCTGAGCTCCAACCTTTCAGCTGACATGCAGCCAGACTTTTCAAGCACCGATGCCAACGGGGTATTCGAGTTATTCAAAGGCATGCTGAATGTTCCCAAATGGATGGCCACCGCCACCGAACCCTTGAAACTGAATTCTAGCGCTTGGCAATTGAGCCCCACCAAAGTGGGTTTTGAAATCGTTCAAGGTAAACTAGCCATGAAAGATTCCCTGAAGCTGACCATGCCCGAAGGGGCCCTGATGAGCGTCAAAGGCGCTGTGGGTTTGGATCATAGCTTGGCCTTTGGTGGAACCATTCGCTACAAAGGCAAATCCTTGCCCTTTTCAATCGGTGGCACAACCTCAGAGCCTGTCATGAAAGTCGACTTTAAAGCTTTGGGAATACAAATGGCTCAACCCTACGTTGACCAGGCCAAAGAGAAAAAAGACCAGGCAGTCAATGAAGCCTTGAACAAGGCTCGTCTAGAAGCTGATAAAATCAAAGCCGAAGCTTCTAAACAAGCAGAACGCATTCGCAGTGAGGCCCAAGCTCAGGCAGATAAACAGCGCAGCTTGGCCGATGCCGCCTACCAGGCCTCCATCAATGAGGCCCAAAAGCAAGCAGACAAGTTAGTGGCTCAAGCGGGCAACCCCTTGGCCAAAGCTGCCGCACAAAAGGCCTCTGAAAAAGCCATGCGCGAAGCTGAAACCAAAGCCAATGCGGCCCGCGAAAAAGCCTATGCCGCAACGGCTAAGTTTGAAGCTGAAGCAAACGAAAAAGCCAATGCCCTGGAAATAGAAGCCTCCCTCAAGGCTGACGCCCTCATCAAGGCTGCTGAAGAGAAGGCCGGTTAGTGGAGTTTTGCATTTGAGAACCCGTTAAAATCTGGACAATTAATGTCGATTGTTGTGTTTTCTAATCGCAAGACAAGTGATTGCCTCAACTAAACTTAAGCTTGGGGTTACCCCTTTTTCAAGCCAATTCGGTTGTATATTTGCAGCCCTCAATCTAACAGATTGATCACCTGCCCAGATGGCGAAATTGGTAGACGCACTGTCTTCAGGTGGCAGCGCCGCAAGGTGTGCAGGTTCGAGTCCTGTTCTGGGCACCCAATCAAAAGTCCTTGGTTAGCGCCAAGGGCTTTTTTATTGCCAAATATTCACATCGTTCTAGCGAACCTAAAAGGGCTCTACTGACTCTGAGCCCAAGTCAATACATCGTAGAAATTCCCAAAAGAAGGTACCACCTGCTCAGGTTCATGAGCGTTCACCAAAGCAACCCTTGCTCCCTGCTTCAATCCCCATTCAAGATCATTAGCAAAACGATCGCCGATGAAAAGGGTTTCTTCTGCCCTGCACCCCATTTGAATGAGCATCTCTTCAAAGCTTCGGGAATCGGGCTTATCTGCACCCAGTAAGCGTGCGGGTGCGAAGTGTATGCGCTCCTTAGACAGCAATTGCAAGCCATTCCATTTGTTTGCCTGTGCCTCGGCATGGCCATTGGTCAGCACCCCCACACGCAAGTGCTCAGACAAGGCCCAATCCATGAGCTCCTGAACACCGGGGTATGGAGAAAGACTAGTTTCAATGCCTAGAAACAAATCAAAAAGCGCTTGATGACGAGACTCAGAGAACTCCCCTGCTTGGGTCAAGGCAAACCGAAAGATGTCGCGCTGCGTAAATCGAATTCTATCAAAATCCTTGAACAGAAATGCAAAAGATTCTAGCTCGAGCCCTTCGTTTTGCGAAAACTGCGAAAAAATGGCCTTGAAGTAATCTGCCTCGGGGTACAGCGTATTGTCCAGATCAAACAGCAAGGCCCTCATTATGCCTTCAAATGATCCCAGGAAATGGCGGTCTGTGCCGAAATATCGCAGTTCAATTCTCGCCCAATGAGCTCATCTATGCGCATGGGCGAAATTCCTCCTTCGGGGCGCAGCACCACCAGGTTATCCATGCTCAATATTTCACCGGCTTTTAAATCTATAGCAGCGTACACCGAACGACGGGCAATGTACTTGTTCTTGCTCTCACTTGGACTGGGTATCTTTTCAGCCGAACCCATGGCTACTTCCACCCGGCGAATGCCTTTAACCAAAGCCTCAAATTCTGACGGAATCAAAGAGGCATGCTGATCTGGACCTGGCAAACTGCGATCGGTAGTAAAATGCTTTTCAATCAAGGTGGCACCCATGGCTACAGCAGCCAAAGAGGCCTCAATTCCGGGGGTGTGATCGCTTAATCCGTAGGCTAGATTCAATCGACGACCCATTTCCACCATGGCATTCAAATTCACATCTTCGAAAGGAGATGGATACTCGGTATTGCACTGCAAAACCGTGATTTGTTCGCGTGTTTGACCGGCTGACAACAGGGCATTCACAGCCGCTTCTACTTCATCAAAGTTGGCCATACCGGTAGAGAGGTATACCTGACGAGCGCGATTGGCGATGGCCCGCAAATAGGGCAAATTGGTGATCTCACCCGATGGGATTTTGTACACCGTCTCGCCCATTGAAGTCAAATAATCCAAGCTTTTTAAGTCGAAGGCCGTCGATAAAAATTGCACGCCGTGCTTTTCAACCTCGGCTTTGAGCAAGGGAAACGCATCGTGCGCAAAATGAAACTTGCGCGACATCTCCAATTGGCTCTCATCGGCATTGCCCGTAGTCACCTTTTGGTATTCGGCTTTGGGCGCCAGACGCGTCTGAACTAGCTCTGGAATGGCCGTTTGAAATTTAATGGCATCAACCCCGCAGGCCGCGGCAGCCTCTATCATTTGTACAGCCAAGTCAAAGTCGGCATTGTGGTTCACCCCAATTTCGGCAATGATAAACGTCTTAGTTCGCGTCATGATTGGCAAAAAAATGCTCTTGAAAACTGCGAACCATCAAGGTGTTCGCTTGAAAATTCACGGTTGGATGCGGCATCCCTTTGGCATCACAAATGACCATATGAAACCAGGGTACTCCCGCTCCCCAAGTGGTCAGCATGGCTCCTCCAAATCGGGGATTGACCTCCATGGTGAATATCTCCCCGGTTTGAGAATCCTCAATAAATTGAACCGTAATGGCCCCGCGTATGCCCTCTTGTTGAGCCAAGATTTCACAGGCTGCTTGAATGCCTTTGTGCTCAACACTCAAACTGCGCACGGCCTCTCCACCCAGGGTTTCAAGGCGCTTTCTGGCGGCAAAAAAATGACCTGTACCATCCATGTAGATGTACCCGTCAACCGAATATTCTTGGCCCGAAATCAGGCGCTGTACTTCGTATTGAGAAG
>JBJOHK010000022.1:0-15133 GCA_046047755.1 Bacteroidota bacterium
AAATTTGCGGGCACTTGCACCCGGTCTATTCGTTGCGCGGAAAAGGTCGTCAATCGCTTCGTTTGCCCTGTTTTTGGCTGAACAAGCAACGACTCGTTCTACCCGCTTTTAGCTCTCTAGCGGGCGGATACAACATCAAACCCGAAAACGGGGAAAAACTGTACATCAGCGACGGAAAATCCGTCTGGGAAGTACCTACTTCTTAGCCGTTCATGCTCACCAAGAACTCGGTATTGTCTTGGGTATTTTGCATGTACTTCAAGAAGGTATTCATTGCTTCTTCTGGGTTCATGTCGGCCAAGTGGTTGCGAAGCACCCACATGCGCTGGTTGGTCGTCTTATCTACCAACAAGTCGTCGCGGCGCGTACTGGAAGATAAAATATCGATGGCTGGGTAAATGCGTTTGTTGGACAAGCGGCGATCCAGCTGCAATTCCATATTACCGGTACCCTTGAACTCTTCAAAAATCACCTCGTCCATCTTAGAGCCTGTATCGGTCAAGGCCGTAGCCAAAATGGTCAAAGACCCCCCGTTTTCGATGTTTCTCGCTGCACCGAAGAAACGCTTGGGCTTCTGCAAAGCATTGGCATCAACACCGCCTGACAAGATTTTACCGGAAGCCGGTTGAACCGTATTGAAAGCGCGAGCCAAACGCGTAATGGAATCCAACAGAATGACCACATCGTGACCGCACTCAACCAAGCGCTTGGCTTTTTCCAGCACAATGTTGGTCAATCGAACGTGTTTATCGGCAGGCTCATCAAAGGTCGAGGCCACTACTTCGGCGCGTACGCTGCGAGACATATCGGTCACCTCTTCGGGGCGTTCGTCGATCAACAAAATGATCATGTACACCTCGGGATGGTTTTTGGCAATGGCGTTGGCAATTCCTTTCAACAACCACGTTTTACCGGTTTTCGGTTGAGCCACAATCAAACCACGCTGACCCTTACCAATGGGCGAAATCATATCGATAATTCGATTGCTGTAATGCTTCGGATGATCGCACAAATTCAACTTCTCATCGGGGAACAAGGGTGTCAGGTGTTCAAAGGCCACCCTATCTTTCACTTCTTCAGGGGTACGACCGTTCACCGAATCGATGCGCACCAAACAGAAATACTTTTCGCTTTCTTTCGGCGGGCGAATGGGACCTCGCAGGGTATCTCCGGTTTTCAAGCCATTCTGCTTGATCATGTAGCCGGGCACATATACATCGTCTGGCGAAGCCATGTAATGGTAATCTGGCGAGCGGAGGAACCCGTAGCCATCAGGCACCAGCTCAAGTACTCCTTGAGTACTGACCACGCCTTCCATTTCTGTAAAATAGGCCAACTGCTCTTTGCGCTTGCGCTCTTCAGCCGTCATGGACTCGCGAGGCTCACGACCTTCTCTAGGTTCGCGGCCTTCCCGTGGTTCGCGAGCTTGACGTGGCTCACGCTCTTCACGGGGTTCACGGGACTTGCGACCGTCACGACCTTCACGGCCGTCGCGACCCTCCCGTTCAGATGACCCATCGCGGGGACCTCGGCGCTCTCGCCTGGACTCATCAGGACCAACTTCGGTAGATTCTTCAGACTCAGCAGCCCCATTTGACTCTTCGACCGATGGGCGCTTGCGACGCTCGCGCAATCGGCGGCCTTCTGTAGGAGTACCTTGGTCAGATGCCGATGGCTCTGATGAATCTTCAGAAACTTGTTCCGATGAGCTCAGCGTTTCTTCAACATCAGCCACTTTGCGTTTCCGCCCTCGAGTTTCAGATGACGCTGCAGGCTTCTTTTCGGGCCCTTGAGCTATCTCCATAAGAGCATCGATCAACTCGCTCTTTTTCATTTTGGATGAACCTTTAACGTCCAACGTATCTGCTAAGGCGCGCAATTCGCCCACGCCCATGTTTCCGAAATCTGGAAATTCTGCCATGAATTATGTATTGGGTAGAGGTCTAAGCCTCCGCGATTAAAATCATTAAAATAGGGGGATGAAATCAGGCTCTTGCCTTTCTTTCGGGTGCAAGTATACGCGACAAGAACTTGAAATTCCAAATTTTAAGCACTGACTTTCAATCGTATGCTTCAATTCGGTATTCGCGACGTGTAAAGCCAGCCTCCTTCAATCGATCCCGGCATTCGTGCAGCATGGCCTTCCATCCGCAGGCGTAAAAGCGAATGGGTTGAGGCTGTAAATGTGGCTCGTACAAGGCGTGTACATAGCCCTGTCGGCCCCTAATTGGCTCTCGACTACCCGTGGCCACATAATCAAAATGGGGAAATTCCATTTGCAATTGCTGCCATTCTTTCGAGAACAATTCGTCTTCCGCGTAGCGATGTCCCGCATACACATGCACCTGTTTGTGACCGCGTCTCAGGGCCTCTTCCACCATCGGGACCAATGGAGCTAACCCAGTTCCAGTCGCAATGAACACCAATCTTGTATCGAGTGAATCTTCTTCGAGCACGAAGCGGCCGAGCGGCGGTGTACTCTCCAATACGGCACCGGGTTCTTGCTCAAACAACCAGCGGGTGAATGCCCCTTCTTGATTCAATACGATGCACAATTCAAATTCTCGGTTGGGCAACCATTGGCAAATGCTGTAAGATCGGGCATGTTCAAACACTCCTTCGGCCAGCAAACTGACATATTGACCGGGTCGGTATACGGGATCAGAGGCTGGCAAACCCGCGTATTGACGATACGAGGCCAATTCCTCTTCAAAAGCAGCTTGATGCAATTCATAGCGAAACCGAAAACGTCGAACACGAGGACTTTCGTCGAAGAAGGAGACCAATTGCACTTTCACAGCACAAATTTAGGCGTAATTTCACGGCATGAGCCTATTGAATGCCGTAGGAATTGGGCTGGCCGGAGGGCTGGGAAGTTTATGCCGCTGGGCCTTGGGTCAACGCCTACCCTTTAGTGTGCATGATTTTGCATGGGCCACCTTTTCAGCCAATTTGATTGGCTGTTTATTGATGGGCCTCTGCTGGGCCCGAATTCAGCCGGAAGGATGGAGATTGGCGGTAACGGTCGGCTTTCTGGGGGGCTTCACTACATTTTCAGGTTTCGGTTTGGAGATACTTAGGTACATACAAGCTGGAGAATGGAAATTGGGAATCACCTATGGAGCAGCCTCTGTTTTGGTAGGAATAGCGTTAGTATGGCTAGGACAAAAAATCTCGTTTTAAGTGGCCTTTGCCTGCTGGCTAGCCTTACAAATGCATGGGCAAGTCGAATTCTCATCCCTATGGATGAAACCCAGCTTAACCACCTCAAATCATACGGGCTGACCTATTGGTGGCTCAACCAAGGAGGCGAAGCCAACTGGGTTTTGAATTACCGCGGCGGAAGCTTCCTTTTTCCTCATGAGGCCACCATTGAAGAGGCTTGCAAATTGAGGGGTGTTCGTTACGAAGTCATCAGTGAAGCCGATGCCAATGCTTTGTTCAGCACGGTGGCCAACCCTGAAGTCAACATGAACGCCATCAAATTGTTGAGCGCTCCTAAAATTGCCGTCTACTCCCCCAAAACCAAACAACCCTGGGATGATGCTGTCACGTTGGTTCTCACTTATGCCGAAATACCCTATGACGTCGTCTTCGATGACGAAGTATTAGAAGGGAAATTGGCCGAATACGATTGGCTGCACCTGCACCACGAGGATTTCACGGGCCAATACGGAAAGTTCTGGGCTTCCTATTCGTCAGCACCCTGGTACCAAGCCGAAGTGGCCGAATCAGAGGCCATGGCTGCCAAACATGGTTTCAGTAGCACCCGCGAGCTCAAGCGAGCGGTGGCTCAACACATACGTGATTTCTGTCTGGGAGGCGGGTTTTTATTTGCCATGTGCAGTGCCACAGACACCTATGACATTGCCTTAGCCGCTCAAGGAACCGACGTTTGTGAATCGGTATTTGATGGAACACCCATGGACCCCCTTGCCCAGCAAAAGCTCGATTATGACGCCTGTTTTGCCTTCAAGGACTTTCGCTTAGAAACCAGTCCTTACGTCTATGAATACAGCAACATAGATGTCGATCCCAATGCGCGAAATGTCACCGAAGCCAATGATTTGTTTACGCTGTTTGAATATTCGGCCAAGTGGGATGTCATACCCAGCATTCTGTGCCAAAATCATACTCGCACCATTCAAGGCTTCATGGGGCAAACCACCGCATTTCGCAAAGAACTGGTTCGAAGCGACGTATTAATCATGGGGGAAAACGCCCTATTGAACGAAGCCCGGTACATTCACGGAGAAATGGGAAAAGGCACCTTCACCTTTTATGGAGGCCACGATCCTGAAGATTACCAACACTTGGTAGGCGAACCTCCAACCGATTTGAACTTGCACCCCAATTCTGCGGGCTACAGACTTATCCTGAACAACATTCTATTCCCTTCTGCGCAGAAGGAAAAACAGAAAACCTAACCGCGAGGATCGACTAGGGTAAATACCCGGCTCATGTTGAAGCCGAAGCGAATACCGGCATTGTTCCATTGGGTAGTGTTTCGCGTGAGGAATAAATTTTCACTCAAACCAATGGAATTGGTGAATCCCATTTGAAACACATGGCCGCCCGTTTCAACGTCCATCCCGATGGAGAAACTGTTGTAAAATGCCCCTTTGTCACTCAAGACCGGAATCCACTCTACATTCACGGAACTTCGCATAGTAAGTTTGCGCCGCATGCCCATACCCAAGGCAAATTGGGTATTAGGAACCGCAACATTGACCCAATTGTAATGCACAACAGAAGGTACGATTTGCAAACTGAATCGCTCGTTGAATTTACGCCCAACAATTAGCTGTCCGACATAGGCCAAGCGCTCAACTGCGCTAGGATCAGCTGTGTAATTTTGGTTGCGGTAAGCCGCTGAAGCGACCGTTAATACGGAGACCGGAGAACCCCCACCCTTCATTTGCTGCAACCACTTGATCTTGGCATAGCCATCAACGGTTTTCTCTACAGGACTCCGCCCTAAACCTAACGTAATCTTTGGGGTCAAACCGTACTCACCACCAATGCGAATGGTAGCCAAGTCTAATCCAAAGGCGTTGGACGCACCCGTATTCAATGCGCCAAATCGGTGCTGAATTTTGAAATCAAATACACCCTCGCCTAAGGTCTCTACGCTCTGAAGATTCACCACTCGGGTTGTCTTAAAAGCAAAATTCACTGGGGTTATTATAGGTTCTGAGGGCATTTCGCCTAGCAAATCATCTTGTGCAGACAAGGTCGAAGTGACCAAAAGACTGATCCCCAATACCCAATGCTTTACCATCTTCTAACGATATTAAAACCCAATCGCAAGTGAGACGCATCCCAAGCCCCTTGATCGGAAGTAACGATGTAAGCCTCGTTCATGCTCAAGGCATTTCCGAGACTCAGCTGAAAAATATGCAGGCCTTCCAAGAATTCGATTCCAAAGGCCATGGGCGGACTCGTCAAAGCCTTAGATGTTCCAATAGCTAGGCTATTTTGAGCCTCCCATGTCACATTCATTTTTGGCTTTACCGAAAAACGAGCGTAGGCACCTAAGGTCGCAATATCATTAGGGTCGTTCGCCGTCTCTACCAAATTGATGTGAACAACACCTGGCACTATGCCAGCATAAAAGCGCGGAGCCCACTCTCGACCCAGAATCAATTGATGCACAAAACGAAGTCGGTGTGAGGGATAAAAGGGATTCAATCCCCAAACATTGCTCTGCTCACCATTCACGCTCACATCGCTGAGCCAGGTCAAATCCCATCGGCTAGATTCGCTAACTCCAACCAACTGAAACTTGGCATACGCATTGGAAGTTTTACCCCAGCTAGATCGAGCTATTCCAGCGGTCAATCGTTGAGATATGCCACAATCAATTCCCAATCGAATTTGGCTCTGATCAAAACCAAATGCATTATATCCCCCCTGGGCAATATCACCGAATCGATGTTGAATGAAAAATTCCAAATGCCCCTCACCAGGCCCTGCTGCGCTTTGCTGATTGACAATACGCAAGCTTTGATGCCCCAAATCTGAACCCAATGGGTTGGCTGATTCTTGAGCCTTGGCGGCTCCAAATGCCAGCCATGCGGCTATCAGTACACGGGTTCTCATTGTGGCATTCCCTTGTGATACCAAGCTAACAACTGGTCAATTTGACAGGGAGTCCATTTGGAGCCTCCCTTGGGCATGGGTGAATATCCAACTTGCCAATCAACAGAACCAATGAATCTACCACTGTTCACAGAAGCCTGCACCGATGCATAGTCGTGCAAGGAAATACCCGCAGATGGAGCTGTGGCTCCATGACAACCTACACATTGCTGGTCCATCAATGGCTTGATGTGGGTGGTGTAGGTCACATTAGTGGTATCGCATGGGCCAGCCGACCCGTACAAATCTTCTATGTTGTCGTAATAACATGCACTCATAGACAACATCAGAGCGAAAAGGGCAATGACTCTAATCATTGGGGGTTCCCGCTTCCATCCACTTGCGAATTTGAGCAATCTCGCAATCGCTCAGAGATGTTCCTCCTTGAGGCATGAACTTCCAAGGTGATTTCCCTTGAATGCTCCCCAATAGAGCGCCACGAGTGGCTTGGGCCTTCACGGCAGCATGCGAACTCAAATCAATACCACCCGAAGCATTGCTGCCTGAATGGCAGCCTACGCAGCGCTGGGCCATGATTTTAGAGACGGCACCACTGTATGTATAGGTATTGGAATCGCAGGTACTGGGGCAATCTACCCCATTTTTAGCGCCATCGGCAATCCACTTATACAACAAATCTTTTTGCGCCTGGCTTAAGGGGGTGTATCCATAAGGGGGCATTTTGCCATTGGCAATTTCTCTATAGGCCTCTGAGCTGTTCGGTTTGCCTGGCTCGATCTCACCGGTATTCATGATGGTCGAGTAAGATGTCAATTGAACCCCGTCAGCTTGGGTACTGGCATCGTGGCAACCGCTCATGGCACAATTGGATTGGAATATGGGCAATATGTCGCGTTCAAAACAAATATCATCGGCCGTTCCCGTTGGGGCATCAGGGTTTTGGCTCTCGTGTTTGCAAGAAGCCACGGCCAAAACAGCGACAATCAACAAAAAGGTTCTCATGCTCTGGGAGTCAAGGCGCAGTTCACAGAAATGGCCACTTTATTCGAAACAGCTGATGCGTTATTGCGGGGAATATTGATGCTGTAATCGCTGCACAAAATATCGAAATTGGCTTTCAGGGTAACTCCCGTAGCCGTTACTACAATTTGCCCAGGAACTTCCACCCCCTTAGTCACCCCGTGCATGGTCATATCGCCCTTCACTTTAACATTATAGGTGCCGGCTGACTGAAAGTTCACAGCAGAAGCATCCACTAATTTCCCAGAAAACGAAGCATTCGGAAAGGTGGCAGACTCCATGTAATTTTCCTGAAAATGCTGCTGCATCAATTCTTTTTTAAACTGAAACGAGTTGACAGGTACACGGAATTGAACGGTTCCATTTTCGGCTGAAAGGGCCGCAATGACTTGATTGTTCTGAGCGTCGAAGCTTCCGGTGGCGGCGGTGTTCACAAATGAAATGTTACCCGCTTTGGTTTGGTACACTTGAGCGCGCAAGCCACCAATGGCAGCCAACAATAAGCCCACAATAGATATATACGACTTCATCATATTAATTTTCGGTTTTGGTCCATTTTAAAGGATTGCATCGCGTCAGCTGAATCGCAATTTCTGAGCCCAAAAGGTCAAACTCAGGATCGGGCATTGTAATGCCACAAGAACACAAAAGATGGAGAGAATCGCCGGCCACAACTCCAGCCAATTCTGACTTCAAGGAGGCATCAAAGGCGGCTTGTACCATCACATTCTCAGGACTAGCCAACATGAACAACTGTGCGGTATCATTGGCAGAAGGCACCTGCGCTACGGCCGCCGTAAATTCCACTTTTTTGGTTTGATAGCGATTGGCGGCCGTGTCTCCCAGGTTTTGATTCAATTCTGCCAGCCATTTGGTATAATTCAATTCAAAATCAGCCTTGCCTGTGGTTTTGACTTCAGCCGGTTTCATATACAGATAAACTCCAATTCCCACCCCCAATAGCATCAACAAAAGGGCGAGAATAAAGTAAGGTTTTTGATAAAATTTCATTTGAGTCATGGAAAGAGTTTTGGGCTTCAATCGTTTTTCAGACTTTTGTTACTCCGTGTTTCGTCTATTTAACAATTTTAATGCCAATATCCCTAAAAATTTGGGGCTATTTTTTTCAATAAGCCTGTGGTGCCTGCAGACCAATGCCCAAACCACCCCCATTCAAATCGTTGTTGCCCAACAGATTTACACGGCCGACACCTCCCATTGGACGGTCGAAGCAATGGTGGTCGAAAAGGGTCAAATCACTTATGTAGGCCCTCGTGACTCTGCTCGATTGAAGTTCCCGCAAGCCCCCATTATCGATTATGGGAAAGCGGTCATTTACCCAGGATTCATTGACGCCCATTGCCATTTCTTGGGTTATGCTCAAGGGCTCAACGAGGCCCAGCTGTATGCCTGCGAATCGATTGCATCAGTGCTAAAAACGCTCAAGAAACAGGCCAAAAAACAGAACAAACTCGAGCAGCCCTTGCGAGCAGACGATTGGATCATTGGCCGCGGATGGGACCAAAACCTCTGGGGCGGGCAATTCCCAACGAGATACCATTTGGATGCTCAGTTTCCTCAAACGCCTATATGTCTTTCCCGTGTAGATGGGCATGCGGTTTGGCTCAATAGTGCCGCCGAACGCTTGTTGAACCTTGATACTTCGTTGCAACTTGAGGGTGGTGAAGCATTTTCTGGGGTTTACTTAGACGCCTGGGCCGATTGGATAAAGGAAAGAATCCCTCCTATGAATGAGCAAGCGTTAACCGAGAGCGTAGAACAGGCCGAACAACTGGCCTTGGCCTCCGGATTGACTAGTTTACACGAGGCTGGATTGAGCGTAGAACAAGCCCAATGGTTGCAGTCTTTGCAAAATCAACAGAGGTTGCATCTTCGATTTAATGTCATGTTGTCTGCCAGTGAATCAACATTTGCCTACTTGGCCCAACATGGTCAGTGGCATAGCGACCGCATGCAAGTGCACGCCGTGAAGTTTTATATGGACGGTGCCCTTGGTTCTCGCGGTGCCCTGTTAAAAGAGGACTATTGCGACCGATTGCACCACCGAGGCCTGCAATTGATGAGCCCACAAGAGCTGGGTGGATATGCCTATTTCTTACGTGACAAAGGAATTCAAGTTTGTGTTCACGCCATTGGAGACAGCGCCAATGCTTTGGTATTGAGTCTATTTAATCAAATTTTACAGCCCGGACATGATGCCCGGTGGAGAGTGGAGCATGCTCAAATTGTGGAGCCCAACGATTGGCATTATTTCTCGGATCGCTCGATCATTCCAAGTGTACAACCCACACATGCCACCAGTGATGCCCCATGGGCCGAATCTCGCTTATGCGAACAGAGAATGCCTGGAGCCTACGCCTATCAAAGTTTATTGGATACAGCCGGTATTCTGGCCTTAGGCACAGACTTCCCAGTGGAGTCTCTCGACCCTATCAACACTTTTTACTCGGCGGTTTTTCGAAGCGACCGTTCTGGTAATTTGAGCCAACCCTTCGGCTTGTCTCAAGCCTTAAGTCGCAAAGATGCTTTTCTGGGCATGACACATTGGGCCGCCTATGCCGGGTTTGAAGAGCAACAAATCGGGCAGTTGAGAGAGGGCCTTCAGGCTGACTTTGTGGTTCTGAATGGCGATTTGCTCAACGACGAATCCAAAAAAATCCGCAAGACCAAAGTACAAGCCACCGCCATTGCCGGCGAAATCGTATACGAACGATAAGTCTTTTGCGGCAAACGCAATCCTGCCTCTGCTGTGTGGACGGCTGTCATTCATTAAGGCAGAACAAATTGGGCTCTACCCCTTCTGTTCTTAGATACTCAACAGGCCACCGCACTTCCCAATCGACCTAGTTCCTCACCGTGCAGCTGCTCCAATCCGCGGGCTCATCAAATTTTCGTTCAAGCCCACACGACTCATGACCAAAGTCAGCAGTTGCATTCCACAAATCAAGTACCTTCGTTGACATGAGAGGGAAACTCCTAATCGCGGTCATACTGTTAGCCTCTTGCCAGTCCAAGCAAGAAACTTATACGGTTGAATCCAAGCCCATCGTAGAATCTGTTTATGCTTCGGCCCGTTTGCGGGCTGAAGGTCAATATGATTTGTCAACGGCCGTTGGTGGCCGAGTCATCGCCTTGTTGAAGCAAGAAGGCGACCCTGTAAAGGCCGGTGAATTGATTGCCATTCTGGAAGCTGACAAGGCACAGGCTCAATTGGCTGGAGCAGAGGCCGCGCTTCGCGCGGCCGACGGGTACCAGACCCAAGTCCAATCCCTATGGAGCAACTACCGAATGACCCTCCTGAACCGCAGAGATGATTCCCTGTTTTTTGAACGACAAAACCGGCTCTACGAACAAGGCATTGGCAGCCGATTGCAGTGGGAAAAAGCAGAACTCAAATACCAATTCAGCCGCAACCAAAGTGAAGCAGCGCGCAGCGCCTATCTCGACGGACAACGCAAATTGGCAGCAGCCAGAGACCAAGCTAAATCGGCTGAACAATTGGCGCGCAGTGCAAGAGGCGATTACCAAGTACGCGCCTTGGAAGATGGCAAACTATATGCTTGGAACGTGCGAGTAGGCGAAATGGTAGCCCCACAGCGACCCATAGCCACATTAGGGTCTGCCTTGAGTTTTTATGCCGAATTGCAAATTGACGAAGTCGATGCAGCCCGTGTCAAATACGAGCAGCAGGTTGCCCTGAGGTTGGATGCATTCCCTGATCAAATCATCACAGGTAAGCTGCGTCAAATTGACCAACAAGTAGACCCAAAGAGTGGTACCATTTTCTTGGAATGCCAATTGGACAGCGCTCAAGATGCTGCCCTTCGATTATTCCCAGGCCTGTCAGCTGAAGCCTCAATTGTGATTCAAGAAAAAGAATCAGCCATCGTTTTACCCCTGATCTATTTAAAAAACGGAAAGGTCACTTTGGCCAACGGCGATCAAATCGAGCCCAAACTCGGTATTCAAAGCATCAACATGGTAGAAGTGTTGGAAGGCTTGAAAGCCGGTGATGAACTTGTAAAACCCCAGTAATGGCTCTTTTCAACCCCTTATTGCTCGGAATTGCCAAAACCCACCTTCTTGCGCGCAAGAAGCAGTCGGCGATTGCTGCATTGGGCGTAACCTTTGGCATAGGGGTCTTCATCATCATGGTCAGTTTCATGACCGGTTTGAATGGGCTATTGGACGGGCTGATATTGAATCGAACGCCTCACGTACGCATCTACAACGAAGTCAAACAGAGCGAAAGACAACCCATTGAAGACTTGTCCCTGTATAAGGGGAAAGCCCACATTATTCATTCCATCAAACCCAAAAACAGCCAATTGAAACTGCGCAATGGCTTGGCCATTCGGGCCGAGTTGCGCAAAGATTCGCGAGTGAAAGGCATTACGCCCCAAGTTTCTACCCGCATTTTTTACCAAGCGGGAGCCGTGCAATTGAACGGGAATTTAGCCGGGATGGATGTACTGGAAGAAGCCCGTTTGTTCAACTTCCAACAGTACATTGTGGGGGGCAAGCCCGAAGACTTGGCCAGCAACGAGAACGCCATTGTATTGGGGGCCGGCGTAGCCAAAAACTTATCGCTGCAAGTTGGCGATTACGTTCAAATTGTTTCCATCAACGGCAGCCGTGAGCGGTTGAAAATCGTAGGATTGTTTCAAAGTGGTTTGGCTGACATTGACAAGGTCTTTAGTTATTGCAACATAGGCACGGCGCAGCGCTTGAGTGGCGAAGGCGGTGACTACTTCACCGATTTACACCTCAAGTTACACGACATAGAAGCGGCGGCTGGCTTGGCTGAAGAATTGCGCAGCAGCTGGGGTGTCAATGCCATTGACATCAAAACGGCCAATGCCCAGTTTGAAACCGGCACCAGCATTCGAAATATGATCACCTATGCGGTTTCTATCGCCTTGTTGATTGTGGCTGGATTTGGCATTTACAACATCCTCAATATGCTCATTTACGAGAAGATGCCCGACATCGCAATCTTGAAGGCCACTGGTTTCTCTTCGGGAGACGTTCAGCGCATTTTCTTGTATCAAGCCATCATGATTGGTTTTGTAGGTGCGGCCATTGGGCTAGCCTTCGGATTTTTGGCTTCGTACGGCATTTCTCAAGCTCCATTTGAAACTGAGGCCTTGCCCACCATCAAGACATTCCCCGTCAATTTCGACCCCAAGTTTTACCTCATAGGAATCATTTTTGCCTTGATTACCACATTTTTTGCGGGCTATATGCCCTCCCGAAAGGCCGGCAAAATCGATCCCGTTGACATTTTGAGAGGACAATGATGCAACCGGTATTAGAAGCTAAAAATATTCGCAAAAAGTTCTTTGATCCGATTGAAGTAGAAATACTACGGGGATTGGATTTGCGTGTAATGCCCGGCGAATTTGTCTCCATCATGGGTAAATCGGGATGCGGAAAGAGCACGCTGCTCTATGTCTTGTCTACGATGGACACCCAGTATGAGGGCGAACTTTATTTGGCCGGTCAGGCCTTACAAGGGGAAAAGCCCAATGAACTGGCTCGCATTCGCAACCAACACATTGGCTTTGTCTTTCAATTCCACTACTTATTACCTGAATTCAGTGTTTTAAAGAACGTCATGTTGCCCGCTTTGAAACTGGGATTGAAAAGCCCGGAGGAAATTGAGCACGATGCCATGGAAAAATTGCGCTTATTGGACGTTCACGAGCAGGCATTGAAACGTGCCACTCAGATTTCTGGAGGCCAAAAGCAGCGAGTGGCCATTGCCCGCGCCTTGATCAACAACCCCGATATCATTATGGGGGATGAACCGACAGGCAACTTGGACTCCAAGAATGCCCAGAGGGTATTTGATATTTTCCGAGAGATTACAACTGATCAGAAACAATCTTTGCTCATCGTTACCCACGATCAAGATTTTGCGGCCAAAACGGACCGAATCATTGAAATGGCTGATGGTTCGATTGTATCAAGTTAAGCAAGGCCTTAGACACGGCTTTTGTATATTGAGGGCCATGATTAATCGCTTTTCCATTTTTGTAGTCGCCCTGTTGGCCTCTCACTTTACAGCCGCGCAAAATCCAGGCACGGTGCCCGACGAGCCTTATATCGAAGTAAATGGGCGCCATACCTTACAAGTAGTCCCCGACCGCATTACCATCAACCTCACCTTGGTTGACAAAAACGAAGGAAGGGAATTCATTTCTGTAGAAAGTCAAGAGCAAAACCTAATACAAGCCTTGGGTCAAGCCGGTATTGCGGCCGATAGAATAAGCATGGACAACGCCGAAACCGAGACAGTGTCGTTTCGCTGGAACAGCGATGAAGTCTTGAACATTCGTAGCTACAGTTTGATGCTGCACGATGCTTCTGAAATCAAATCTGCCTTCAATGTTTTCAAGAAAAACAAAATTCAAAACGCCTTTATCTACAAAGTTGAGCATTCTCAATACGACTCCTTGCAACAGGCCTCGCGCAAGTTGGCCATGATAGACGCCAAGCAAAAGGCCGAGGAAATGTTAGGTGCCATAGGCGAAACCTGCGGTTCTCCTCTCTATGTGTATGCCAATTCAGGAATCGCTCGCAATAATTTCAACGATGGATTCGGCGTTCGTGGCTACCGCAATGATGGACGCAGCACCCAGTATTCATTCGAAAGCTATGGGGACGGGAATGACTCCAAGGCTCCCCCAGCCATTGTATACAAGAAAATCACCTTCGACACCCAAGTTTTAGTGTGGTTTGGGATTGAGTAATCGGCAACAGGCGACTGCCTGATTTTTGTAACTCGCCGCTTTCTGCGGCTCCCTTATCGGCGTTACCTGCATTCAACCTCTCGCATTGGCTCGCCGCTTTCTGCGGCTCCCCTATCCTCAAGATGGGCCGTTCAACCCAAGGTGGCGCTCCGCGCCATATATGTCCACGCCGCGGCAGCGAGCAAGCTTGCTTGCGCTGCCGCGGCGTGGACATAAAAAAAGCCCCGCATGCGGGGCTTTCCTTGGGTTGAGGTCGGAACCGGATTCGAACCGGTGTAAGAGGTTTTGCAGACCTGTGCCTAGCCACTCGGCCATCCGACCCTAAGCGGGCTGCAAAGATAGGCATTCAGGAAGACAGAGCAACCTGTAAGTATAAAATTGCGGCCCTAAAAAAGGGATTATTCTCCGATCATGGCACGGTAATCGGCAGCACTCATCAAACCATCTACTTCAGAAGGGTTGCTCATGTTGACTTTTACCATCCATCCGGCGCCATAAGGATCGCTATTGACAGACTCGGGAGAGCCATCTAGGTCACCGTTAACTTCAGTCACTTCGCCACTAATGGGCATGTACAAATCACTTACAGTTTTAACGGCCTCAACGGTTCCAAAAATTTCGTGCGCACCCAATGTGTCGCCTTGGCTTGAGATGTCTACAAATACGATGTCACCCAACTCGCTTTGAGCGAAATCGGTAACTCCGATAGTAGCGGTGTTGCCTTCAACCAATACCCACTCGTGGTCTTTGGTGTACTTCAAATTATCAGGGAAGTTCATGTTGTTGAATTAATCTTGAATATGAGAGAGCAAACGACTCAGCGTTGCTTTAAGTTCTGTTCGGTCTACGATGAAGTCCAAGAAGCCGTGCTCCAGCAAGAACTCGCTGCTTTGAAAGCCCTTGGGCAAGTCTTTGCCAATGGTTTCTTTAATTACCCTAGGTCCAGCAAAACCAATCAAAGCTTCAGGCTCAGCGATGTTGAAGTCACCCAACATGGCAAAAGAGGCCGTTACACCACCCGTAGTAGGGTTGGTCATAAGGGAGATATAAGGAATTCCAGCTTTTGCTAAGAGCGCCAACTTGGCTGATGTCTTGGCCATCTGCATCAAAGAGAAGGCCGCTTCCATCATTCGGGCACCACCCGACTTAGAAATCATGAGAAAAGGCGTTTTGGTGGCCAAACTATGATCTATGGCCCGAGCAATCTTCTCTCCTACTACCGAACCCATAGAACC
>JBJOHK010000023.1:0-28867 GCA_046047755.1 Bacteroidota bacterium
TCCATAATGCTCTTTCCGATAACCAGCTCTCCTTTGAGGGCTTTTCGCATGGTGTCATTGGTGAGAGGGATTTCGTTTTCGACGAGAAACCTACGGTGCTGTTCTACTTGAATGCGAATGTCTTCCAGCATAGAGTTGATTTGTCGGGCTTGAATACCATTGCCTCTTACTCGTTGTGCTTTATTGTCCCACTGTAAGAAGGGGAGTTCTACTCTAAGGCTATTCTCGATTTTGAGGTATTGGCCACTGATGCGTAGGTACAGAATGCCTACGTCTGATCGGTTTTTAGGTCTTCGCAGAACGAAGTGTACCTTGATGAAATTGTTCATATTGGGGTCAAAGTTTGGTGGTAGAGGAATGCGTCGCTAGTTTCACTTTACACAGGAGATAGCTGAACCACAGTGTTTACAGTAGTTTGGCCTGTGGAAAGTTCGCAAACCCTTGTCATACGTGGGTTACAGCGTTTTGCCGTGAGTCAAAGTGTAGGGAAGGAGAGTGACTCACGGTTTTGCGTAAACTTTTGGTGCTTTTTGCGGCTTTTGATAAAAGGGCTAAAAAGAAAAAACCCCGAAAACACTGGGCTTTCGGGGTTTAACCGAGGAAGTTAATTCCTCTTTGGCGGTGAAGGGGGGATTCGAACCCCCGGAACGGTTACCCGTTCGGCAGTTTAGCAAACTGCTGGTTTCAGCCACTCACCCACCTCACCATGTTTGTTTTTCAACAAGGTTGGGTTGATCGCCAACGGGAGTGCAAATATAGAGCAATTTTGATTTTCAAGATTCAAAATTTGGAAAAATCAGCAAGGTTGGGAGAATTGCAAATAGTTTGATTGTGTGGCAATGATTTAAGAGGGCTTGGGCTTTATAAAATGGGCCGTTTGGCGTATTTTTGCTGCCCATTTGTCTGCTTGCAGAGCAACTGATATGCAAATAGTAATCACCTTTCCCGACGGCGCACAGCGCAGTTATGATTCTGGAACGACCGCCATGGATGTGGCGAAGTCCATCAGTGAAGGTTTGGCTCGCAATGTGTTAGCGGCGAAAGTCAACGGTAAGGTGCAGGATGCTAGTTTGCCAATTACCGAAGACTCTGAGCTTGCGTTGTTGACTTGGAAAGACGATGAAGGGAAACAGACCTACTGGCATTCATCGGCACACTTATTGGCTGAAGCTTTGGAGTCTCTTTTCCCAGGAGTGAAATTGGGCATTGGGCCTCCCATTGATCGCGGTTTTTACTACGACATTGATTTTGGAGACCACCATTTCAGTTCGGAAGAGTTTGCGGCTGTAGAAGCCAAAATGCAGGAGCTTGCCAAGCAAAACAATGAATTTGAGCGCAAGTCGGTTTCTAAGGCCGAGGCTATTGCCTATTTTGAAGAAAAAGGCGATCCGTACAAGTTGGAATTGATCCAAGACTTGGAAGATGGTCAAATTACTTTCTACACTCAGGGGCGGTTCACCGATTTGTGCAGAGGCCCACACATTCCTCATACCGGTCATATCAAAGCGGTCAAATTGCTGACAACGGCTGGAGCTTATTGGCGCGGAAGTGAGAAGAACAAACAGTTGACTCGCATATATGGTATTGCGTTCCCCAAGAAATCTGAACTTGACGAGCATTTGGAAATGCTCGAAGAGGCGAAGAAGCGGGATCACCGTAAGTTGGGCAAGGAGCTTGAGATTTACACGTTCGATGATGATGTGGGGCCTGGATTGCCTTTGTGGTTGCCCAACGGCGCTGCCATTATTGAGAAATTAGAAGCTTTTGCCAAGAAAACCGAGCGAGAGGCTGGTTACGAGCGGGTTAAGTCTCCTCATATTGCGCGTGAGAGCATGTATTTGAAGAGCGGTCACTTGCCTTATTACAAGGACTCTATGTTCCCAGCCATGGAAATAGATGGGGATCGCTATTACCTCAAGGCCATGAACTGCCCGCACCACCACAAGATATTTGATGCTCTGCCAAGAACGTACAAGGATCTTCCATTGCGCTTTGCGGAATACGGAACCTGTTACCGTTACGAGCAGAGCGGAGAGTTGTTTGGCTTGATGCGCGTTCGTTCGCTGCAAATGAATGATGCTCACATTTACTGCACCGAGGCTCAATTTGAGTCTGAGTTCCAAGCAGTAAATGCCTTGTATTTGAAGTATTTCGAGAAATTCGGAATTGATAAGTATGTCATGCGCTTTTCAAAGCATGATCCAGCCAAATTGGGTGCCAAGTATATGGACATGCCCGAATTATGGATCAAAACGGAAGCCATGGTTCGCAAGGTGCTTCAAAGCATGAATGTCAATTTCGTAGAAGTCGAAGATGAGGCTGCGTTTTACGGTCCTAAGATTGACATCCAGGTATACAGTGCTATAGGTCGAGAGTTTACCTTGGCAACCAATCAAGTTGATTTTGCCCAAGCCGAGCGTTTCAATTTATCCTATATCAATGCCAAAAACGAGCGTGAACGCCCTTTGATTATTCATCGCGCTCCGCTTTCCACTCATGAGCGCTTCATTGGCTTTTTGTTGGAGCACTATGCAGGTAAGTTGCCCGTTTGGTTGTCGCCCAAGCCAGTTGTGGTATTGCCTATCAGTGATAAATACTTGGATTATGCTAATGAGGTTGGAAATTATTTGAAAAACCTCGATATTCGCGCCTCCGTCGACAGCCGTGCCGAGAAAGCAGGGAAGAAGATACGAGACGCCGAATTGGCTAAAATCCCCTACATGATCATTGTAGGAGAGAAAGAACAAGAAGGACGTTTGGTGTCTGTTCGCCAGCATGGAGGACACGACTTAGGCGCGATGAGCCTGCAATCATTTGCAGAAAAATTGATAGATGAAACCAAGATTTAGAGGCAGACGTCCACCGGTGCGTGAAGAATTGCACAAGATCAACGAAAAGATCGTTGCAAAAGAAGTACGCGTAGTCGGAGAGAATGTTGAGCAGGGAATCATGTCAACCGCCAAAGCACTGGAGGTGGCCTATAATCTTGGATTGGACTTGGTTGAAATTTCTCCCAATGCCGTGCCTCCTGTTTGCAAAGTAGTGGACTACAAGAAATTCTTGTACGAGCAGAAGAAAAAACAAAAGGAGATAAAGGCTAACGCCAACAAGCAAGAAGTCAAAGAAATCCGTTTCGGACCCAATACAGACGAACACGATATCAACTTCAAAACCAAACATGCACAAACATTTTTGGAGGAAGGAAATAAAGTGCGAGCCTATGTATTCTTTAGAGGTCGAACCATCGTGTTTAAGGGTAGAGGAGAAGATTTGATTATGAACTTCGCCAATAACTTAGTGGAGATGGGCATTGCCAAATTGGAGAGCGAGCCCAAAATGGAAGGTAAGAAGCTGGTTATCATGCTGGCTCCTACCGGTAAAAAAGTAACAAAAGCAGAAAATTAATATTCACGCATATGCCAAAGATGAAAACCAATTCCAGCGCCAAAAAGCGGTTCAAGGTAACCGGCTCTGGAAAAGTGAAGCGCGCAAAAGCTTACAAGCGTCACATTTTGACTAAGAAGTCAACCAAGCGCAAAAGAGCACTCACGCAAGATGGTTTGGTTCACGTTACCGACCTGAGCAATGTCCGTTTCATGCTGAGAATCGGAAAATAATAAAACCATTGGCCGGAGCTCCTACAAGTGGCAATTGCTCGCAATTACCCGCTCAAGCCATAAAACTATACTACTATGCCAAGATCAGTGAATCATGTGGCCTCTAAGGCCCGCCGCAAAAAAACCCTGAAATTAGCCAAAGGTTATTTCGGAAGAAGAAAGAATGTTTGGACCGTTGCGAAAAACGCAGTTGAAAAAGGTCTGACTTATGCCTATCGCGACCGTCGCGCCAAGAAGCGTGAATTCCGTGCGCTGTGGATCATGCGTATCAATGCTGCTTGCCGTGAACTCGGAATCAGCTATAGCCAATTCATGGGTAAAATGGCCCAAAGCGATTTGGATATCAACCGCAAAGTTTTGGCCGATTTGGCCATGAACGATCCTCAGGCTTTCAAAGCCATCGTGGATAAGGTAATGAACTAATTGAACAAGTTTCTAAAGCCCCGATTTATCGGGGCTTTTTTTTATACCTGTTTTTCTGGCAAACCTTTTGCTTATGGCAAGCGTCTTTTTACACATATGCGATTCTTAGCTTGTCTATTACTTTTGCTCTTGTCGAGCTCTAGCGTCATGGGTCAGACAGACTCGATTCGACTTCAAAATTCCCTTGTTGGGAAATCGCATTTCGTCTATCGACTCATACGTCAGGAGTACATAACCAACGAGAATGATTTCTTTCTCGATGCAAAAATTGATACCGTCTATCTTCATTTTCATAAACTGGGATCTAGCGATACTCAAACGCTGTATCGGTTGCAATACGCCAAAAATGACAACCCATCTTCCTTAAGGGTGGTGGATTCCTGGATACCGGGAGATACGGCTGAAATGATTTTGGCCTTTTCTCCAGAAGGATCGCTCGTGGAGTTGGTCAATTGGAAGCGTTTTCGGGATGCTTTGGCCAGTTCATTTTCAAAGCAAGTTCAAGCAGGTCTGATGTCAGGTGAGGAGTTCGAAGAGAAACGCTTAACCCTGAATCAGGAGCCCATTGTCAGAAGATTGGCGGCTGAAGACATTCAATATGCCTTCCATTTATCGGGTGATACTCTTTTGTTAGGAGCCGAATACCTTAGAGTTAAACCAGTTCGATCGCCATTTACCGGTGAAGATTATTACCTGAGAGGCAATTTAGTGGGTGAGGCCCTTGTGGGCACACGAAGCATATTGATCAAAGCATCGAATCGGGCTGAGTCTGAAGAAAAGCAATGGCTCATGCAGGAATGTCGCGATTATTTGGCTAGCCAAGGTGGGCAGGATGGGACGCCACTGACCGAGCTTAAGGGCGTGGGCTTAAACAGCGAGCAGGAGTTTTATTATGCTCCAAGCGATTCTCTGTTTTACCGCGTGCAGCTTAGCGACGTATTGGTGATTAATAACCAATCTCGAGGCAATATTCGACAGTGGGATTTATGGGATGTTTATGAATAAAAAAGCCCCGACGATTCGGGGCTTTTTTTATTCGAAGACCAATTCGCCATTCTGGAAATTCACTTGAATGGATTGGCCCTGTACTACTTTCCCGCTCAATATGGATTTGGATAAATCATCCATTACCCGCTTTTGTAGTATGCGCTTCAAGGGTCGAGCTCCGAATTGAGGATCATAGCCCAATTGGGCTAGCCAATCTATGGCTTCTTCGCTGAAGTGCAACTCGAAACCTTGATGTTCAATTCTTTGGCATAGCTCGTTCAATTGTAATTTAGCGATGCTGTGAACATCTTCTCGGCTCAATGGCTCGAACATAATGGTTTCATCAATGCGATTCAGAAATTCAGGCCTCAAGTGCCGCTTCAGCATATCGTATACCTTCAGTTTGGTAGAAGCCATGATTTCGTCTCTATTGGCATCTGTGATCAATTCAAATTGTTCTCGAATCAAGTCTGAGCCCAGATTCGATGTCATGATGACAATGGTGTTTCGGAAGTTAGCCGTGCGCCCTTTATTATCAGTCAATCGCCCGTCATCTAATACCTGTAACAATATGTTGAATACATCAGGATGGGCTTTTTCAATCTCATCCAACAAAACTACCGAATAGGGTCTGCGGCGTATGGCCTCGGTCAATTGACCTCCCTCGTCATAGCCGACATAACCTGGAGGGGCTCCGACCAATCGGCTAACGGTATGTTTTTCCTGATATTCGCTCATATCAATGCGAACCATGGCTTGATCGGTATTGAACAAGTATTCACTCAAAGCTTTGGCTAACTCTGTTTTACCCACTCCAGTAGTTCCCATGAAAATGAAAGATCCAATGGGCTTTTTGGGGTCTTGGAGTCCAGCTCGACTGCGTCTTATAGCATTGGCAAGGGCTTCAATTGCGGTATCTTGCCCTACTACTCGTTTGTGCAGTTCGTCTTCCAATTGGAGCAGTTTTTCACGTTCGCTTTGCAGCATCTTGTTGACGGGTATTCCGGTCCATTTGCTGACCACTTCGGCGATATCTTCTGAATCAACCTCTTGCTTTACCATGAGTTGACCATTGCGATTGTCGCCTAATTTCATGCTCAGTTTATAGAGCTCTTCTTCCAAGTTCTTGATCAGACCGTAGCGAATCTCTGCTACACGGCCATAGTTACCATCGCGTTCGGCTTGTTCAGCTTCTAGTTTTAGGTTCTCTATTTGGGCCTTTTTTTGTTGAATTTTGGTTAAAACGCCTTTTTCGTTTTCCCAACGGGCATTGATTCCCGAACGCTTTTCATTCAATTCCGTTAGCACTTTATTCAACTGGGCCAATTTGGCTTCGTCGTTTTCTCTCTTGATGGCTTCTCGCTCAATTTCCAATTGCATGATGCGTCTATTCAGCTCATCAAGCTCTTCAGGTACAGAGTCCATCTCAAGCCTCAATTTAGAAGCCGCCTCATCCAACAAATCAATCGCTTTATCGGGCAAGAAACGGTCATTGATATAGCGTTGGCTCATTTCAACGGCAGCAATGATTGCCTCGTCCTTGATGCGAACCTTATGGTGAACCTCATAGCGCTCTTTCAGGCCGCGCAAAATGGAAATGGCTTCCTGGGTATCGGGTTCTTCAACTGTAACCTTCTGGAATCTCCGCTCTAAGGCTTTGTCTGATTCAATGTATTTCTGGTATTCGGCTAGGGTAGTGGCTCCAATTGAGCGCAATTCACCTCGGGCCAACGCCGGCTTTAAGATATTGGCGGCATCCATCGCACCTTCGCCCTTGCCGGCACCCACTAAGGTGTGAATTTCGTCAATGAACAACACGATTTCGCCTCCAGAGGCAATGACTTCTTTGACAACGGCTTTCAAGCGTTCCTCAAATTCACCCTTGTATTTGGCCCCTGCCACCAAGGCACCCATATCGAGATTGAATACCGTTTTGGATTTCAAGTTCTCCGGTACATCTCCACGCACGATTCGCTGGGCTAACCCTTCGGCAATGGCTGTTTTTCCCACACCGGGTTCGCCGATCAGGATTGGGTTGTTTTTGGTTCTTCGAGATAAAATCTGAAGTACTCGGCGAATTTCATCGTCTCGACCAATTACGGGGTCCAATTTGCCCTGTTTGGCCATGTCATTCAAATTGATAGCAAACTTGTTCAAACTATTGAATTGGTTGTCAGCCGATTGGCTGTCCACCTTGTTGCCTCCTCGCAAGGCCATGATGGCTTTTTTCAATTCATCCGTCTTGAAGCCAGCGTCTTTCAATAGGTTAGAGGCGGTTGAACGGCCCGAAACCATAGCCAATAACAAATGTTCGTTGGTAATGAAACTGTCCCCGAATTGCTTCATACTGGATTCAGCTTCAGCTATGACGCGGCTTAGGTCTTGAGAAATGTATACTTGCCCACCTTCTACTTTGGGAAGGCTCTGCATGGCTGCTTGAGTACTTTGAATGATCCGTACAGAAGGCACACCCATCTTTCCGCATAAAAATTCAAATGTCTCAGCGTCTTCTGATTGTATGGCGGCCAATAAATGCAATGGTTCAATGCTCTGTTGACCCAAACCCATTGTGCTCTGTTGAGCGCGATTCAGTGTTTCTTGAGCTTTGATAGTGAATTGCTGTAGATTCATGCACCATCATGAGCAATTCTGTATCCAAATTCAAAAATCAGACAGCTTGTCGCTTAAGGAAGAATGCTCAGTGATTTTTTCTGTCAAAATGGCTGATTTTCAGTGTGTTAGATTGAGGTTATTCTGACAAAATTTCAGTATTCAGCGCCGAACTATCGCTCCATTCTATTTCATTGGAAACCCGCTGAGCTCGACCGTGAAGCGCTGAAAGCCATTGATAGGATTCTGATTGAATGCAAATGGCACTCATGCTGGTGTCGATTCCCAGACTAGGGTCTTTCTGGGCCATGTGATTCAACAAAAAGCGCACATGTGAAAATCTTGGGTCCAGACAGCCATCATTGCTTAAGGTATACAGGGCTGATTTAGGCCGGGGTATTAGACAAGCCAGGTAAGCGGCTTCTTCCCATTCTAGATCCAGTGCATCCTTTCCAAAATAAAACTGGCTGGCGTTTTTGGCTCCGAATAAACCAGGGCCCCATTCCACAATGTTGAGGTAAATTTCCATTAGCCTTGTTTTGTTCACCACCCTTTCCCTTTCCATTAGCCAGGTCACCAGAATTTCTTCCACTTTTCGAGCCATGGTTTTGCGTCGACCTAAAAAGAGATTCTTAACCAATTGCATACTGATAGTAGAAGCGCCTCGTTTGAATCTCTTTTCTTTATAGTTGGCGGCCAGTGAAGCTCGGAATGCATCGGGAACAAATCCTTTGTGATGAAAAAAGCTGGGATCTTCTGATTGCAGTATGCACTTGATCAATTTGGGTGATACTTCGTTCAATAGGGTGTAGCCGCTCCATTCAGGACCGACTGTGAACTGTTTGGACAGAATTCCGCGTTCATAAAAGGAGTATATAAAGGGGCGATTGAGTTTGTGCACGTTGATTTCTCCCCAGTCAACAACCCTAAAATCAGAACTGGGATACATGCGAGAGAAAATTTGGCAAGAATCAGGTTGGCGACCGTTTATGGTAGACCAGAAACGATATTCCAATTGCCCTTCGGCCTGTAAGAGGCCCATGTTTCTGAACAGCCCTTTTGGAAGGCTATTGAACAAGTGTTGAGCTTCGGTTTTGGGAATGTGAATGCCTAGTGCATAGTTGGGCCCATTTGGCTGATAAGAAGCAAATGGGTGAAAGCCCAATTCTTCAATTCTCACCCAGGATTGGCTGTCGACTTCAATGCGGTTCGAATTAAGGTGCAGTTTGAGGTCTGAATTCAGGTGATTAATATCTATAGATGTATCAGAAAGCCTCTCATCAGAAGCATAAAGGCCGTTGATTTCACCCGATAATTCCATATCCAATACTTGACCATCCTCGTCTAGAGACTCTATGCTGAAGGAGGCCAATTGAAAACCAGCTGACTTGAAAATTAACGGAACCCAGGCCCGTTTGTCTTTGGCAGAAAAGGGGGAGAGAGTGAGGGTAGATCCTTCCAATTGGCGATGGTTTAGTTCCCCCGAAATTGAAAATTCAGCTACCGATTTCTGATTATGAGTCAATTGAAACCGCCCCTTTATGTCGCTTCCATCGATCCGCGCTAAAGGGATGGTGCAGTTCCAAACATCTCCATTTTGATGAAGGCTGAACTGCGTATTTTTCATTTCTAGCTCACCGGGGCTTTTCCCAATGGCTCTATTCAATTGTTTGATAAATTGAACCAAGATGTCTTCGCCACTAGAATTCTGGGCTTCTGATGTACTGCCTTTCCAATGGGGAAAGTTCGATTGACCAAGTGAATCCTCCCAGTAATCCACTCTCAATCGATCGGTTCTCAATTGAGAAAGACCCATATTCCAAAAGGTCCACCATCTCAAACTTGCCTGCAATGATTCGGCTTGCACGATGGGCCTAAGATGGGGCCGTTCCAGGGATTTGATTTCTAGTTTTTGCAGGGATACGGTTTGCCACTGAGTAAATTCAACAGAATCGAATCGAAATTCAATTTGTCGTTCGCTTAATGATTTTTTCAAACGATCCAAGCCCCATTTTAGGGCTATATCCCTTACCAAGAACCAAGAAATAGCCAATATGGCCATGGTTCCCAGAATAAATAACACCCATTTTTGGAGTTTTTTTCTGTGAATCACGAGCAAAGAAATGCTCGTCAAAACAAGGCTCTTACCTTTATTCCAAAGGTGCATGAACACCGGTATAATTGAAGGGACTGATGGCCTTTAGCTCCATTTTGACGGCCGGGGCGAGCTCCAATTCATCAATAAAAGCATGCAGGCGAGCTTGATTCATTTTTTCATGGGTTCGCGTCAAGGCTTTCAAGGCTTCATAGGGGTTCGGGTATTGCTCGCGTCGCAGAATGGTTTGAATGGCTTCGGCGACAACGGCCCAATTGTTTTCCAAATCGGCGTGTAGCGCCGCTTCGTTGAGTATCAGTTTGCCTAGTCCTTTTTGCAACGAAGCCAAGGCGATTAAGCTATGAGCGAAGGGGACTCCCAAGTTTCTCAATACTGTGCTATCGGTCAAATCGCGTTGCAAGCGAGATATGGGCAATTTAGCGGCCAAATGTTCCAGTAAGGCATTGGCGATGCCCAAGTTGCCTTCCGCATTCTCAAAGTCAATGGGGTTCACTTTGTGAGGCATGGCGCTAGAACCCACTTCTCCGGCCTTGATTTTCTGTTTGAAGTAATCGACCGAGATGTAGGTCCAAACGTCGCGAGCAAAATCAATGAGGATATTGTGCAATCGCTTGAACGCATCGCAATGGGCGGCCAAAAAATCATAGGGTTCGATCTGTGTGGTAAAGGGCATTCGGTGAAGGCCTAATTTTTCAGATACGAAGCGGTTTCCAAAAGTGATCCAATCCGTCTGCGGATAAGCCACATGGTGGGCGTTGAAGTTGCCCGTGGCTCCGCCAAATTTAGCCGTAAAGGGCAAGTGGCTCAATCCGTGCAACTGTCCTTCCAAACGGCTGACAAATACATACCACTCTTTGCCCAATCGGGTGGGTGAAGCTGCTTGACCATGTGTGCGAGCCAATAAGGGAACATCCGCCCACTCTTGAGCCTGGCCCTTTAAGGTTTGAACCAATTGGTTCCAAGCTGGCAATATGACTTCGTTTAAAGCATCTTTATAGGACCAAGGAATGGCCGTATTGTTGATGTCTTGGGAGGTTAATCCAAAGTGAACCCATTCTTTGTAGGGACTCAAGCCGCGTTTGTCTAACTCTTCTTTGATGAAGTATTCAACGGCTTTGACATCGTGATTGGTCGTTTTTTCAATCTCTTTGATAGAAAGAATATCGGCCTCTGAAAGCTGTGCAGCCCATTCTTTTAATTCCTTTCCCGCGCCCAAGAGAGCAGAGAAATCGACACTAGAGAATGGGGTTTCTGCCAAGGCCAAGAGGTATTCAATTTCAACGCGTACGCGGTATCGAATCAATCCGGCTTCTGAAAAATAGGGGGCTAATGCCTTCCCGTTTCGCCAGTACCGACCGTCAACTGGGCTGATGGCAAGAAGTTCATTCAACTGCATGATGCAAAGGTACGCAAGGTGCGGCACACATTCCTTTTGCCGTAAATTCGAAGTATGAGATTTTCGCTCTTGTGGATACTGAGTTTGGCTTGTTTGCCCCTTTCGGCGCAGCTCCCTTACCATCGCTTCGGTGCCATTGGCATGAATTACAGCCAAGAATCATGGGCTGACGCTTTGCCTTGGGATACCGCTGGGCGTTATCAGAATCGCGGCGGATTCGACCTCTACTTTCTAGGTCGTAATAAAGCTCAAGACAAGGGATACGGTTTGTATATCGGCGGCGAATTCGGGGCTCACTTTTATGGGAGAACCCAGCGGGAGAATGTGGCCTTGAATACCCAGAGGCAGGATAGTGCCTTTACTTATTTGAGTGCCGAGAGTTGGCATCTGCAAGTGAATGCCAAATTGGAAAAATCATTTGGGCCCGTGCTATTGTTCGCCTCAGCGGCACCAGGAGTGAAATTGTTTGCCGCAACCCAGCATGTTCAAGCGTATTTGCCACTGGTTGAAACGGTAAGCTATTCAAGCAACAACGCTCATTCCTCAGCGGCAGCCTACATCTCTTACGAAACAGGCATTCGATTTCGATTGAACAATTGGTTCTCGATTCAGGGTTCCTATTGGGGGAATCAAGGTAGCAATTTGGGTTTGGTTGATTTGGATCAAACGCCTTTCAATGGGTTGAAATTCAATGCTCCTGTTTGGAAAGTAGCCACCCATCAACAGGGCTTCAAAGTAGGAGTCGTGTTTGATTTGTCTTCCGGCACCGTCTATGAAGAGGAAACCCCTTCAGAGCAGCAACCAACAAAGGAAACTCCGTCTTCTCAGAATCAAACTCAAACCGTTGAAGTCATTCGCTACTTGCCTTGCCCGTGTTGTCCAAGCGATTCCATTCCATCCAAACCGGTAGAGGATAGGATGGATGTTCCGGCCCCTAGTGCGGTACCACAACCCATAGAGCCTAAAACTAATGATGCTGTTTTGGGTCCTTCATCAGGTAATGCTGATCTAGAAGATTCAGGCGACAACCCCGGCATTCGCTTGCCGAGAAAAACTTCTTCAGGAATAGAGCCTAGCATACGACAAAAGCCCTTCCCCGGGATAACCGCTCCTGAAATTAAGAAGCCTTAAGTTCTAATTTTAGGAACCGACCCGTATGGCTTTTGGGATGCTTGGCGACTTCTTCAGGTGTGCCTGTAACTAGAATTTGACCACCGCCTTGTCCTCCTTCAGGGCCGAGGTCAATTACCCAGTCTGAAACCTTCACCACATCCAAATTGTGTTCGATGACAACTACGGTATTACCCTTGTCTACCAACTGCTGCAATACAGAAAGCAGTTGCTTTATGTCGTCAAAATGCAACCCTGTAGTGGGTTCATCCAAAATGTACAGGGTTTTGCCTGTGTCACGCTTTGACAATTCAGAGGCTAGTTTGACTCGTTGAGCCTCACCACCAGAGAGCGTAGTACTGCTTTGGCCTAGCGTAAGGTAACCCAGTCCCACATCGACCATGGTCCTGATTTTTCTCACGATTTGTGGAATAGCTTCAAAGAAAAGGACTGCCTCACTAATGGGCATTTCCAACACATCATTGATGCTCTTGCCCTTGTATCGAACTTCTAAGGTTTCACGGTTATAGCGCTTTCCTTGGCAGTGATCGCAGGTGACTTCAACATTGGGAAGGAAATTCATTTCTATGACTTTTCGGCCACCACCACCGCATGTTTCGCAGCGCCCCCCTTTGACATTGAAGCTGAAACGGCCAGGTTTGTAGCCGCGTATCTTGGCTTCTGGTAATTCGGCGAATAGGCTTCGAATGTCATTGAAAACGCCCACATAAGTGGCTGGATTGGAACGAGGCGTACGCCCAATCGGGCTTTGATCGATGCGAATGACTTTGTCAATGTGTTCTAGGCCTTCAATTTTGTCATAATCCAAGTGTCGATAGTGCCCTTTGTAGGCATGATTATGTACGATGGGGTAAAGAGTCTCGTTAATCAAACTGCTTTTTCCACTTCCACTAACTCCTGTTACACTGATCAATAGGCCCAGTGGAATCTCAACTTCAACATTCTTCAGATTGTGACCCGTGCAGCCACTCAGTGTTAGGGAGTCACCGCTTTTTTTACGCCTCTCACTGGGAAGCGGGATGCTCAGTTCTCCCCTTAGGTATTGAGCGGTGGTTCCGGATGTTTTTAGGAAATCTTTTACGGCTGCATTGGCCACAATGTGACCACCGTTTTTTCCTGCTCCTGGACCAATTTCTACTAGCCAATCGCTGGCCAACATCATGTCCTTGTCGTGTTCTACAACCAATACAGAATTGCCCAAATCACGCAGTTCTTGAAGACTTTGAATCAATTTTTCGTTGTCTCTTTGGTGTAGCCCGATGGAGGGTTCGTCTAAAATGTAGAGTACGTTGACCAATTTAGAGCCAATTTGGGTGGCCAAGCGAATGCGTTGTGCTTCACCGCCGCTCAGGGTTTTGGCCGAAGAATTTAGGCTTAAATAACCCAATCCAACATTCGACAAAAAGGATAGACGGCTGCTGATTTCTTTGATCAATTCCGAACCAATGATGCGTTGGCGTGCGCTTAAGGATTCATCTACCTGTTCAAACCATACATGAAGGTCTGAAATGTTCATATGGGCCAATTCAGAAATGTTCTTTCCGGCAATAATGAAATGCAGGGCCTCTTTTTTCAAACGAGCTCCACCACATTGTTTGCAGGGTTGCTGCTGCATGTAGCTTTCGGCCCATTCTCGCATTTTGTCATCGGTAGAATCGTAGTAGTTCTCTGCGATGTATTTGACCAAACCTTTGAATTCTGTTTCGTAGGTCTTTTTCTTGCCTTCGAAGTTGGTGTGAGTAACCTCTAATGCATCATCCAAACCGTACAATAAGGCATTGATTTGGTCTTCGTTCAGTTTTGCAATGGGGTCAGCTAAACTGAAGCCCATGTGCTGGGCCAAGGCGCGAAGCTGAGAGAACATCCAGTTTTCTTTGAGTTCGCCTATGGGGGTTAAAGCACCTCGGTTAATGCTCTTGCTTTCATCAGGAATGATGAGTTCTCGTTTGACTTCAGCTGTCTCACCCAAACCTTCACATTGAGGGCAAGCTCCATATGGAGAGTTAAATGAAAAGCTATTGGGCTGAGGCTCTTCGTAACTCAGGCCACTTTTGGGATCCATAAGAAATCGACTGTAGGGTCGAACTTCCGAACCGCTATCGATCAAGGCATAACCGTCGCCCATTTTCAAAGCGGTTTTCAAGGCTTCGGCCATGCGAGTGGGAGATAGGGCTTGCACATGCACCCGATCGATTAACACTTCAATATCGTGGACCTTGTAGCGGTCAAGTTGCATGCCTGGCTCAATAGCCCTGATTTCACCGTCAATCCGAACTTTGGTGTAACCCTTTTTCTTGATTTGCTCAAAGAGTTCTCGGTAATGGCCTTTTCTTCCTTTAACCAAGGGAGCGAGCACCGCCACTTTTTGGTTTTCAAAATGCTCTACTATACTGTTGAGCATTTGCTCTTCTGTGAGCTTTTGCATGCTCAAGCCAGTTTCATAGCTGATGGCTTCTCCAGCTCTGGCATATAAGAGTCTTAAAAAATCGTAAACTTCAGTTACCGTACCTACCGTTGATCTCGGGTTGCGACTTACGGTTTTTTGTTCAATACTGATAACGGGACTCAGTCCCTTTACCTTATCAACATCAGGGCGTTTCATGTCGCCGATGAATTGACGAGCATAGGCTGAAAAACTTTCCAAGTAACGGCGTTGTCCTTCGGCAAAGAGCGTGTCGAAGGCCAGGCTGCTTTTGCCAGAACCGCTAAGGCCAGTAAAAACTACTAATTTCCGACGAGGGAATGACAAATCAACCGATTTAAGATTGTGTTCACGTGCACCCAGAACCTCGATGCTGTCACCCGTTTGGGAGTGGGTAGGAGAAGAGGATGCCGCTTTTTTCATGCCAAGGCGCGAAAATACTGAACACAGAGTCCAGTTAAAAGGTTTGTCGGAACTTTCCTACCAAGAACCACCGGCTCCACCACCGTTGAATCCGCCGCCACCACCAGCGCCGCCCCAACCGCCAAAACCGGAATCTCCAAAACCTCCACTAGAACGACCGCCAAAAGCAGATCCTAGAGCCGCTCCCCAGAGCATAGAAGAGACGGGGTCATGATAGCGTCCACGACGATGAAAACCACCGCCTCTACCGCCTCTGCGACCACCAATGGAAATCAACAATAAAACGAGCAGTGCAATGATTAAGGACCACCCGTTATCTTTTTTGTTCTTTCGTGTCGCTCGGCCCGTGTATTCGCCCTTAAGCATCTGTACATAGGCATTCATGACCTGAGAAATACCGTCAGCGTACTGCGATTGTTTCAACGCGGGAACCAACAAGTTTCGGTTTACTTCTCCCAAACGACTAGCGCTAATGTAGCCTTGTAAACCCTCGGCTACCTGGGTGTGGTAATGCCGTTCGGCTAGGTTCAAATAGAGCATCAAGCCATTGTCTTTGCCTTTCAATCCAACTCCCCATGCTCGACACAATTCTAACGAACGCTCAAAGGCACTGTGGCCTGGTTTTTGCTCGATGACGACAAAAAACTGAACGCCTGTGCTGTCTTCAAAAGCGTAAAGTTGTCGCTCCAACGTCTGTATTTCTGAATCATTCAGAACCCCGGCAAAATCATTGACGTGGCCCACATAGGCCGGAATTCCCTTTTCGGCATCTTGTTCGCCAATGCTATTGGCCCATGTTTGTGCCGTAAAAAGCGATAGAACAATGAAAAGCAACGGTTTAATCATGGCTGATTTCATTGCTCAACTCATTGGGGTTGCTGTTGCCGATAGGGAAGTATTTGGCCATTTCATGGCCAATCAAGGCTAGACCAAGAATGATGCCTTGGGCTAAGCCCTTGCTCTGTATTTCTTGAATACATGCAGCATGGGTTTGTTCCCAAAACTCTTGGCCCACATGCAGGTGAATACCCTCATCTCCAACAATGGCTAACTGCTTGGCTTTGGGGGCTAGGAAAATCAGTACGCCATTGCGCTCTTCGGTTTTGTGCATTTCCAGCTTTTGAAATTGCTGCAAGGCTAGTTGAAAGATATTGTCAACCCGTTCCTTTTGGGTGTAATGCACCCTTAATTCTGCTCGGCTCAACGATTCAGCGGCTTCAATGGCGCTGATAATGGAAGACTCTTCTTGGGTGGAGAACATGCTTATTCGTCTCCCAAAGCGTCACTTACATCTACGCGTTTTTCTGCTCCTTTATCGGAAGCAAACGAACTTTTTCGTTCAAAACCAAAAAGGTTGGCCATGATATTTCCGGGAAAACGACGAACCTTCAAATTGTAGTTCTTGATCGATACGTTATAATCCTTTCGAGCCGTGGCGATTCGATTTTCTGCTTCTGAAATCTCGTCGTTTAACTGCTTGTAGCTGTCGGTAGTCTTCAACTCGGGGTAACGCTCAAATACAACCATCATGCGACTCAAAGCTGATTGCTGAGCGCGTTCGTATTTGGCTAAGTTCTCCTCTGTCAATTGGTCGGGATTTAATTGGGTTTTGCCCACACTCGCGCGAGCTTCAACAATTTCTTGGAGGGTGCTTTTTTCAAATTTTCCTTCGGCTTTGATCGACTGAGCAATCTCGACAATTTTGTCTGCTCGATTTTGGTATTGTACTTCTACGTTGCTCCAAGTCAATTCTACATTGGTTTCTTCGTTAACAAGGCCGTTGTAGGACCCACAACTCCACATGCCCAAAAGGACGATTACACCAATGATCAATAAGGTTCTAAGTTGTTTGCTGTTCATTTTATTTAATAGGTTAGCGAAAAGATATCTGCAAAATGCATGCTCAATTGTTCTTTGACAATTTCCATGTCAATTTGTCTGCCTAATTCGGCTTTCATGCTGCACACTCCTTTATCGGCTATACCGCAAGGCACTATGTGTTGAAACATGCGTAAATCGGTATTGACATTCAAGGCTAAGCCGTGCATGGTCATGTAGCGGCTGCATTTGATGCCAATGGCCGCAATTTTTCGTTCATGGGGTAGGCCTACGTCTAGCCATACACCAATACGATCTTCAACCCGGGTCGATTCAATGCCAAAATGACGCAGGGTTCGGATAATGGCTTCTTCGATAGACCAAACAAAATCTTTTACGCCCATATTCATGGGTTCTAAATTGAAAATGGGATACGCTACCAACTGGCCAGGACCGTGATAGGTGATATCGCCTCCACGTTCAATTTCAAAAGCTTCAGCTCCAATTTCGGCCAATCGCTCATCTGAAATTAACAGATGTTGCCAATTGGCTCGATTGCCGAAGGTATAGACAGGATTGTGTTCCACCAGAATAAGCGTATGGCCGGGTACTTGACCCGCCTTTTTGGCTTCCAAGCCGGAATGGAATAGGGTTTTTTGCAACTCCCAGGTTTCAGCATAGCGTTCGAAGCCCTGGTCGCGCAATTTGCAAATATGCATAGGGCAAAGGTAGGCTAAGGGCTGGGTTTTGTCCTAGTCTGTATGGCACCTTTGTCGGTATCAATGACACCAAACGAAGTAGGCATTTGGGGAGAAGAATGGGTTTGTACTCGCTATGAGTTAGCGGGCTATTCCTTGGTATGCCATCGCTATAAAACCCGCGATTTTGAATTGGACCTTTTGCTGGCAAAGCAGGATTTATTGGTAGCGGTAGAGGTGAAAACGCGGCGACTGACAAACTTTTTACCCGATTCCATTCCCTGGGATTTTCGTCAGAGAAATCGGGCTTGGAAAGGCTTGAGGTTACTCGCCGTTAAGAATCAGAAAATCAACAAGTTTAGGCTAGATTTTTCGGCCGTTTATTACAGCAGTGACCAACGATTGATGCGTGTGCAATTGGGGGGTATAGATAGAGTTTTTCATCCGAATCAAGCCGCGTTTTTATCCAATCCCGTTTCTATGATGCAGAATCCACGCTAGATTTAAACTTACTTTGCGCCCCATGAATTTACGCCCTATATATAAGGTATTCATTCTCGCCTTTTCCTTTTTAGTATCCTCTTTGCAGGCTCAACATCATTGTGGAACTGACGAGTATTATCAAGAGCAATTGAATCTCAATCCATCTCTTAAAAATATTGAAAATCAATACAATGAACAGTGTAAGTCACAGATGAATTCCGTTCAATCTAGGGCTGCGATTTACACGATTCCCGTTGTGTTTCATGTCATTCATACCAATGGTCCAGAGAACATTTCTAGGGAACAGATTTTGGACCAACTTCGGGTTTTAAACGAAGACTTCAATAAGAAAAACGCCAATATTTCCAATCTGCGTTCCGCTTTTACTTCTCGTGCTGCTGATTGTCAAATTGCATTCGAATTGGCTAAAGTAGACCCCAATGGTAATTGTACGGATGGTGTCAATCGAATCTATTCTTCAGCCGGGGTGGAAACCTCAATGACCAGCGAACCAGTGAAACAGTTGGTTTACTGGGACAAAAACAAATACCTCAACATTTGGGTGGTATCGAGCATTGCCGCAAGCGGAGGGGGTTCTGGTACGGTTTTGGGTTATGCTGTTTTTCCTTGGATGAACAACCGAGATGGTGTCGTAGTTCGCCACGATCGCGTGGGTTCTATTGGAACAGCGGCTTCCACTGACGGTGGGCGTACCCTTACCCACGAGGTAGGTCATTGGTTGGGCTTGTACCACACCTTTCAAGACGGATGTACGGGCGGAGATCAGTGCGATGACACACCTCCAGTCAATGGTACTTTTACCAATGCCAGCTGTCCAGCCAATGGGAATAGCTGTTCAAACGACTCTCCTGATTTGCCCGATATGTGGGAGAATTTCATGGACTACAGCGATGGCAAATGCATGTCGGCCTTTACGACCAATCAGAGAAGCCGCATGCATTATTACTTGGGTCAAACCCCTAGAAAGAATTTGGTTACTAGCAGTAACCTAACGGCTACGGGAGTTGTGAATTCCAATGTGGCACCTAAAGGATTGTTCAATGCCGATAAACGAGTTGTTTGTGCTGGCGATGCGGTACAATTCTATGATTTGAGTTGCAAGGGAGGCCCCACTGTGTGGTCTTGGTCATTGCCTGGTTCTTCTTCTCCCAACTCCAGTCAAAAAGATCCCAAAGTTATTTATCAAACGCCTGGTACTTACAAAGTGAGTTTAACTGTTCAAAACAACTACGGCAGTAACAGTTACAGCCAAGATGCCTTCATCACCGTTCTGAAAGCCAATGGAGATAATCAAGCCCAATGGGAAGAGAATTTTGAGAGTGCAGACCCATTCAATTCAGGGACTTTTGCTCACAGTTCGCCTGCTGGGAGTCAGTTTACTTACTTGAGTACAGTAGGCTTTAGTGGAACCCACAGCCTCAAAGCTCCGATCATTACTAATACAGGGGTGGGCAAGGTGTACAGTTTTACTACACCCTCTTTTGATTTCACTTCCTTGGGTGGGCAATCGCCGAGATTGACTTTTTATGTATCGTATGCTCAACCCTCAGCTGATGTGAGCGAAACCTTACGCGTTTATATTTCCACTGATTGTGGAGGTTCTTTTACCCAAATTTTGGAGCGCAGCGGTTCAGCCTTGTCTTACACCGGTGCAACCTATGCTACTAATTTCGTGCCCACAGCGAGCAATCAGTGGAAATTGTCCGGAATACCATCATTGAACTCCCTCGGATTTGGTTCAGCTACCAATGCCATGTTTCGATTCGATGTCGTTAGTTCGGGAGGAAATCCGGTATACATTGACAATATCAACTGCAGCCCATGGTATGCGGGAACAGAAAATCTCGAGTTGGAGGAACTTTCAATTTATCCAAACCCATCTGATAAGGGGGTAAGCATTCGATATGACGTAGACCGTTGGGGTCCAAATGTCGAATTACGAGTTTGGGATGCCCAGGGTCGCTTGGTTGAAAAAATCAATGCTACGCATTGGAATCAAGCCGCCGGAGTTTTCCAACTGGATCGGAATCAAATTCCCGAATCGGGTGTTTATTTCGCGGAGTTGCAATCAGGTACTTACCGCGTTCGCAAGCCATTTGTATTGATACCCTAAGATGATCAAAAATCTAGTCATAGTCGAGTCGCCTGCCAAGGCGAAAACCATCGAAAAATATTTAGGTCCTGATTTCAAAGTAACCTCAAGCATGGGGCATGTTCGGGATTTGCCCAAAGGAGATGGGGCCATAGATATCGCGGGTGGTTTTAAGCCGAAGTACGAAGTATCGGCCGATAAAAAGAAGTTGGTCAGTGAGTTGAAGAAGTTGTCCAAGCAAGCCGAAATGGTATGGTTAGCGACTGACGAAGACCGAGAAGGAGAAGCTATTAGTTGGCATTTGTTTGAGGAGTTGGGTTTGAAAGAATCCAATACAAAACGCATTGTCTTCAATGAAATCACCAAAACGGCCATTCTGAATGCTGTGGCCAATCCTCGTACAATCGATCGCCATTTGGTTGATGCTCAACAAGCCCGCCGTGTCCTTGATCGTTTGGTAGGCTTTGAATTGTCGCCCATTCTCTGGAGAAAAGTTAAGCCATCCTTGAGCGCAGGCCGAGTGCAAAGTGTAGCCGTGCGATTGGTGGTGGAGCGTGAAAGAGAAATACTTGATTTTACGGCCCAGAGTGACTTTAGGGTACAAGGGTTTTTTACCACCTCAAAGGGAGCCGCACTAAAAACGGAAAGCAAGTTGAAATTCACAAACGCTTCTGAAGTAGAAGCTTTTTTGGAAAAACACAAACATGCTGAATTCGAAGTCAGCGATTTGCAAGTAGCACCGGCATTCAGAAGCCCAGCTCCTCCGTTTACCACCTCGACCCTGCAACAAGAGGCATCGCGCAAATTGGGTTATGACGTAAGTCGAACCATGCAGCTGGCTCAAAAGTTGTACGAAAACGGTCACATTACCTACATGCGAACCGATTCAACCAACTTGAGTCAATTGGCATTGAATGCGGCCAAAGAAGAAGTGGTTAGTCAATACGGAGAGGCCTTTAGCCACACTCGCCAATACGCGACCAAGAACCATGGCGCACAAGAGGCTCACGAAGCCATTCGCCCCACTTTTTTCTCCAATCACAGCGCTGGATCAAACCCTCAAGAGCGCAAGCTGTATGAGTTGATTTGGAAGCGAGCCATCGCTTCTCAAATGTCTAAGGCCGAGTTGGAAAAAACCACCATTAGCATTGACACGGCGCAACAGTCTGCGCCATTCAAAGCAGAGGGCGAAGTCATTCGCTTTGAAGGATTCCTAAAGGTTTACTTAGAAGGTCGGGACGACGAAGAGGATGAAGAACAATCGGGCTTGCTGCCTGCGGTTCAGGTAGGAGAAGTCTTGGTTCGAGACAGCATACGGGCTACCCAACGCTACCAAAAACCAAAGCCTCGTTACACCGAAGCTTCCTTGGTGAAAAAATTAGAAGAGTTGGGAATAGGACGCCCCTCAACCTATGCTCCAACCATCAGCACGGTTCAAAAGCGAGGCTATGTGGTCCAAGAGAACCGCGAACCTTCAAAACGAAACATTGAGTGTTTGGAATTGAACAATGATGGTATACAAAAATCCATTCAAAGTGAAAACTTTGGGCAGGAGAGAAACAAGTTGTTCCCCACAGACATTGGGTCTTTGGTTACCGATTTCTTGTTGACCCACTTTGATCAAATCATGGATTTTGGATTTACCGCTAGTGTAGAAAAACAGTTTGATGAGATAGCCCAAGGCATGAAGGCATGGCAAGACATGCTGACAGAATTCTATGGGCCGTTCCATTCTACGGTTGCCCAAACAGCTGATACAGCAGAACGCGTCACTGGCGAGCGCATTTTGGGGCAAGATCCCAAAAGCGGCTTGCCTATTTTGACCCGTATGGGCCGATATGGAGCCTTGGTACAAAAAGGGGACAAAGATTCGGGTGTTGACCCTGTATTCGCAAGTTTACAAGCCGGACAAACGTTGGAATCCATCACACTGGAGGAAGCCTTGAAGTTGTTTGAATTGCCACGGGAAATATGTGTGATTGATGGAGAGGCCGTGATCGCAGCCGTGGGTCGATACGGCCCCTATTTGAAATTCAAAGGCAAGTTCTTCAATGTGCCCGCCGATACTGATCTGATTGGAATGAGCGAATCACAAGGGCGAGCGTTGATGGCCGAATTTTTGAGTCAGCCCCAGTTTCCCCTTGAAGTGGGTACCCACAATGGGCATGCCTTGTTGGTTAACAAAGGTCGTTTTGGCCCTTATGTGAAGTACGATAAGTTGTTTGTTAGCATACCCAAAGGAGAAGATCCAAGTACGATTACTGAAGAGCGGGCGATCCAATTGGTGGAAGCCAAGTTAAAAGGGGAAAAGGCGGCAGCCTTAAAGGAATTGGATGCAACCAATGGCATTGTCATTGTTGACGGTCGTTACGGGCCTTATATCAAGCAGGACAAAGTCAATGCTCCTATTCCAAAAGGAACCGACTGGAAAGAAGTGACCTTGGAACAGGCCCATGAATGGTTGAAAGAGGCGGCGAGCAAGAAAAAAGCTCCTGCTAAAAAGCGCAAGTAATGGATTACAAGCAGCTCCCGGCGATGATCAGCCTATTGGATGATTCAGATGCGGAGGTTGTCAGCATTGTGGAATCTCGATTGAAAGGCGAGGGTATTTCCATTGTTTCGGAATTGGAACAAGCTTGGTTTTCGTTGAGTGAAGGGCCCATTTCTGGCAAATTAGCTGAAATCATCAGCGATATCCAACATGAAGATTTGTGCCGGACTTTTGAAAAACTTTGGTCCAAATCTCATGTCTCGCTACTGAAAGCATGGATTTGTTTGAGTCGTATTCAAACGCCGCAGCTGACCGATGTAGACATTCGTTTGTCCATCAACGAATTAAAACTAGATGCTTGGACCCAATTCGGGTCACTGAGAGACCCACTTCAGCAAATGGCCGTTTTGAATGATGTGCTTTTTAGGCAGCATGAATTTCAGGGCAATTCCAGTCAGTACCACGCCATTGAGAATTCCCTTATTCACGAGACATTGAAGAGGAAATTGGCCAATCCCATTAGCCTCTCTATGTTGTATATCATTGTGGGTCAGTCTTTGGGTCTTCCTGTTTTTGGTGTGAATTTGCCCCAGCATTTCATAGTAGCCTACTGCGAAATGGATCAGCCGCCGCTGCGAGAGGGTATTTATGAGCAAGAAATGCTTCGTGTGGAACATGTCAAAAAACCGCTGTTTTACATCAACCCATTCAGCAAGGGTCAGATATTCAAGAAAGAGAGCTTGGATGCCTTTTTGAAAGTGGTTGAAGTGAATCCGCAAGAAATGTTCTATGATCCTTGCGATGAGCGTGAGATTGCCAAGCGGGTACTTCGGAATATGTACCATGCATACGGCCAGGTGCAGCAGGAGAATAAGCAGTCTCAAGTATGTGACCTGATGCGCATTGCAGGAATGGAAAACGAATGGCCCTTAAGGCCGAATGAGTAGCCTTTAGATGGAGGAATGGCCCTGTTTGGGTATCCCATAAAAATCCCCGATTTTTGCCCTACCAAACTGTATGGCTGAAAAACCAATTTTAATGCCCAAAATGGGCGAAAGTATTGCAGAAGCCACCATCATTCGATGGTTGAAAAATGTGGGTGAACGCATCGAAAAAGACGAGCCGATTGTAGAGATCGCTACTGATAAAGTAGACAGCGAGATACCCAGTACCGAAGCCGGTATTTTGACCCAGCAAATGCATGGAGAAGGCGCTGTAGTTAAGGTTGGAGAGCCTGTAGCTATGGTGGATTCAGAAGCACAGTCAGCACCGGCTCCTGCACCTGCAGTGGTACCTGAACCCAAGTCTGAACCCGCTGTTCAGTCGGCTCCCTTAGCCGTTGAAAAAGCAGCAGAAGTGGTAGCGGAACAAATGCAACAGGTTCAAAGCCAAATGCAGTCTAGCGAGGGTTCGCGTTTTTATTCTCCCTTGGTGATGAATATTGCCCGTACGGAGGGAATTTCCATGTCAGAATTGGAAGGTGTTCCCGGTACAGGCAAAGAGGGTAGAGTCACCAAAGCCGATATCATGGCCTACTTGCAGTCAGGCCGCACGGCCAAGTCGACAGCTCCTGCCGCAACTGTTCAATCAGTAACATCAGAATCGCCCGCTGCAAGCCCAGTGGCCGCTCCTTCAACCCCATCAGCTCCCAAGCCAGCGGCTAAAGTTGCCGTTTCGCTGAATCCGGGTGATGAGGTGGTTGAGATGGATCGAGTGCGCAAACTCATCGCCGATCATATGGTCATGAGCAAACAGACCAGCCCTCACGTAACCTCTTTTGTTGAGGCCGATGTGACCAATTTGGTGGCTTGGCGCAATAAGGTCAAGGACTCCTTCAAAAAGAGAGAAGGGGAGAATATCACCTTTACGCCTTTGTTCATTGAAGCCATCACCAAAGCCATCAAAGATTTCCCAATGATCAATGTGTCGGTTGATGGAGATAAAATTATCAAGCGCAAGGATATCAACGTGGGAATGGCAGTGGCACAACAAAACGGAAATTTGATAGTACCTGTTATCAAAAATGCCGACAGCATGAATTTGCTGGGCATTACCCGACGGGTAAATGATTTGGCCAATCGCGCTCGTGTGAACAAGCTCAGTCCTGATGAAATACAAGGAGGAACGTATACGTTGACTAACGTAGGTTCATTCGGAAACGTATTCGGCACACCGGTTATCAATCAGCCCCAAGTAGCCATCATGGCCGTTGGTGCAATTCGCAAAAAGCCAGCGGTCATGGAAACAGAATACGGCGATGTTATTGCCATTCGTCACATGATGTATTTGAGCCATAGCTATGACCACCGAGTAGTAGACGGTGCCCTAGGCGGAATGTTTGTTCGCCGTGTCGCCGATTACCTCGAGCAGTGGGACATAGACCGAGAGGTTTGATAAGCGTCTTGAGGGTTGTAATTTGCCACCCTTGGAATCCAAAATTTTGCATTGGTGCAAGTTGAGTAGCCTAGCCTTACTGGCTTTGGCTGGCATCATCATTTGGGATGAATGGGGCGGTTACACAGCCCGAATGGATCGAGTGATGCTCCATCAGGCCGAGCTTAGCTCTCAAGGTGAGGTCGCCTATGGGATTGTGTGCGGAACTCCCGATAAAACTTCATGGATTGCCATTGATTCGGCTTCTTATTTCCGCATTCAAGACAGGGATTCTATCTGTCTGTATTCAACCCAATGGCGCGGGCGCACAAGAGGTTTTTTGGATGAAAGACATCCGGCCTATTCCGAGCGATTTAAGGCCCAGGTCCTGACATTGACGCCACTGGTTGAAGTTTGGGGCGTGGCTCTGTTAATGGGGGTTCTAAGTGTATTGGTATGGGTAATCCCTGATTTTAGCATTCGTGTGGGAATTTGGTTTTTTGCCGCCGCAATGAGCATTTATCTATGGTGGTTTTCAGTGGCTTAAGAGAATTGGGACAGGAATGGAAGGCGTTTCGATCTCAGCGATTGGGACAATTGTTTTTGCTGTTGCTTCTGTCTGCCGTAGTCTATCAAATAGGGGCTCAGCGCTCCTGGGTTGACACCGAAGAGTACCTGCGCAAAGCAGAGTCACTTTTTTCGGGTTGGAAACCACAAATCGGGGATAGGGTCTTGGAGCCATCGCGTCGCACACCTGCCTTCGGTTTGATTCTGATGGCAGTGGGTCCTTGGTACGCCATTGTTTCGGGTATAGCAACCCTATGGTTTATACTCAACATGAGACGATGGGTGCGTGAAATGAGTTCATATGAGCGATCAGCTGAATGGGCGACTGTCTTTTTTATGCTCCACCCACTGACTTGGATTTACGCCGTTGTACCCATGCCTGAGTTGTGGTGTTCGCTGTTGCTGGTAGGTTGGCTTCGAGCCGTTGTTTCGTCTAAGAGTTTGAGTATGTCCATTCATGCGGCCGCACTCCTGGCTTTCAAGCCTGTTTTTGTTCTGTTGATTCCATTAAATGCATTAGCCGCACTTTTGCTTCCAGGTTTTCATAGAGCCTGGAAAGCCTTAGTAGTTTCCATTTTGGCCCCTGTTCTGGTGTATGCCGGCGCCTGGTTAATGAACAAACAAACCATGGGTGTTGGTCATTATTCGTCAATGGGAGTCAGCAACGCCCTTGAATACAATTTGCCCGCCTATGAGCCAGGGTTTGATTACGAAGAAAAGGCCACTGCGGCTTTTGAGGCATTTTCCCATTCTCAACGGGTCATTCGTGAAGTTGTGTGGCAAAATCCTTTGTCGGTTGTAGGTGTCCACCTAAGAGGCATTTTCGTAGGCTTATTAGACCCAGGGCGATACGATCTATGGTCGTTTTTAGGCGCTAGCGGAGATATGGGGGTCATGAAAGCCCTGAATGAAGGTAGTTGGCCTAGTAAGGCATCCCTAGGAGGGCTGTTGTATATGATTTTGGGCACCATAGTGAATATGGCCTTTTTGTACTTCGTGTTTCAGGGCTTTTGGCCTCAACTGGGCTATCGTCAACACCTGTTTTTTCTGTTATTTTGTTTCATTTGGCTCGGTCTTGTGGGCCCTGTGGCTTCGGCTCGGTATACCTTACTCTTATATCCGTTTATGGCCCTGTGGTTTGCCGACGGATGGCAGCGTACCTTCAGATCCAAAACATGAACATTCTCTTAATCAGCGATAATCACGGGTACTGGGATCAGCCCCTGTTGGATCAAGTTAAATGGGCCGATGAGGTTTGGCATGCTGGTGATTGGCTCAACGATAGCTTAAAGGCGGAAATAGACAATATAGGGAAGCCCTTGTTTTCAGTGTATGGCAATGCCGATGGCCAAGACATCCGGGTGCATTATGATGAGTTCTTGGTATTGGAACGACAGGGTATTCGCATACTCATGGTTCATATTGCTGGAAAATTGGGGGTGTATACCACCCGTGTTCGCGAGCGAATTACAGAGCTTAAACCCGATTGGTTGGTGTGCGGTCATTCCCATATATGCAAAGTTCAATTTGACCAAAGATTCAGCTTAATGTATTTGAATCCAGGCGCTTGCGGATTGCAAGGGTTTCACAAAGTAAGAACGGCTTTGAGACTGGTCTTGGAGAATGGAAAACCTAAGTCCTTAGAGGTGGTAGAATGGGAGCGAAAAAATCTCTGAAAAAATCTCATTTTGTCTTTGAAAAGACGGAGTTCTGAACATACCTTTGCACTCCGTTCTGAAAGAGCATGCCCAGGTGGCGGAATTGGTAGACGCGTTGGTCTCAAACACCAATGAGGTAACACTCGTACCGGTTCGACCCCGGTCCTGGGTACCAAAATCGAACACAGTGTCGAAAAAACATTCTCTTCAGATCACAACAATCGACGGCCTCACAATGGCCGTCGATTTGTTTATACCCGAGTTGGGCGATGGTCCCTTTCCGGTATTGGTGTATGGCCACGGTTTCAAAGGTTTTAAGGATTGGGGCTTCGTGCCTCATCTTCACGAGTTTTTTGAAGCGCACAATACAGCCATCATTACCTTCAATCATACGCACAATGGCGTTCAGGCTTCCGACTTTGATGATCTTGACCATTTTGCGCGTAACACGGTAACTCAAGAATTGCGAGACATGGAGTCTTTGGCCAAATGGATCAAGCAAGAGTCCAATACCTACAACCTACAGGGCCATTCCATCTCTTGGTTGGGTCACAGCCGTGGGGGGGCTAATGCCATAGTCTTCGCCTCTTTGCACCCTGATTATGTTCACAAGGTAATGGCCTGGGCTCCAGTTGCCGATTACTTCCATTTGTTTCGAGGGCTAGATATCGAAACATGGAAGAAAGAGGGTAGAACCTTCCTAACAAACACGCGCACCAAACAGGAAATGCCCCTTGATTATGTGGTATACGAAGATTTGGAATCGCACGATGAATACAACGTAATTGACGCAGCCAGGGCTTTGGGAAGGCCTTTATTGCTTCTTCATGGAGATGCTGATCAGGTAGTTCCTATTTCTCATTCGCGATCCATTCACAGCTCCTGTTTGCACGCCATGATGCAGACGGTAGAAGGCGCTGATCATACCTTCAATTGTTTACATCCTTGTTCCGGTCCCGAAGAGTTTTCCGAAGCTCTCTGGCTAGCTATGGATGCCACCCAGACTTTCTTAGAGAGCGATTTTTAACGCTTCGCAGCTGCCCGTTTCAATCGATCATTGATGGCCAATCCTAATCCATGCTTTGGAGCCATTTCAATGTATGCATGGGAATGACCCCACTTATCTAAGTTGCGCAACATGGAAAACACAGCCGCCGCTGCTTCGGTTACGGCTCCTTGATTTGTGAGAAAGTACACGTTTTCTCTATCAGAAGCATAGTTCTTTGATTTGTCAAAATAGACAAGGGCCTCTTCTCTGACTGAGCCCGGAACAGTTTCGCCCGGTTCGAGCAGGGTAATTTTACAATGCGGACTGTAATGTTGTTCAAGTTGACCAGGTGCTTGAATGTGCTGTTGAACAGAGCCAGAAATAGAAATGGGCCCCACCACGGCCTCGATTTGTTCTTTGGTAATGGCTCCCAATCGCAGCAAATGAAGGCCTGACTCATCCCACTTGACAATGGTGCTTTCGATACCAACTTCACAAGGGCCCCCATCCAATACGGCCTCAATGCGGTCTCCCAATTGATCCAATACATGTT
>JBJOHK010000024.1:0-21105 GCA_046047755.1 Bacteroidota bacterium
CGGTTTCGAAAATCAGGGTAGCGTTGGGAGGGATAACTCCGCCGGCACCGCGAGCTCCATAACCGAGATTGGATGGAATGATCAAGGTGTATTTGGCTCCTTCTTTCATCAGAGCAATGCCTTCGTCCCATCCGGGAATGACTTGGCCTACGCCCAACATGAATTCAATGGGCTCGCCGCGCTGGTAAGAATTGTCAAATACAGAACCGTTGTCCAACATACCGGAGTAGTGAACGGCTACTTTATGACCCTTCTCGGCTACCTTGCCTGTTCCAGGGTTGTTGACCACATACCACAAGCCGCTTTCGGTTTGTTTGGCGTTGGGGTATTGGGTTACCACCCAGTTTTGGAATTCGGCAGCAGCGGCAGCCAAGGCCTCTTTCGCTTTGGCTTCGGCGGCTTCTTGATAGCCCTTCATGGCCTTGTCGTCGGCTTTGAAATTTTTGGCGTCTTTGCCTATGCGCATGATTTCCACGTGAGTGATCATATCGCCCTGCTGAATAGCATTCACAACCTCTTGGCCGGTCAATACGCGACCAAATACGGTGTGTTTGCCGTCTAGCCAAGGAGTAGCTACGTGGGTGATGAAAAATTGAGAACCGTTGGTTCCAGGGCCAGCGTTGGCCATAGAAAGTATTCCCGGACCTTCGTGCTTAAGACTGGGAGTGCACTCGTCGTCAAACTGGTAACCAGGGCCGCCGCTTCCGTTTCCGGCAGGATCACCGCCCTGAATCATGAAGTCAGCGATGACACGGTGAAAGGTCAAGCTATCGTAGAATGGAGTACCTAGGGGTTTGGCATTGTTGGTGATGTTGCCTTCGGCCAATCCGACAAAATTGCAGACGGTCATGGGGCATTCTTGGTAGTGCAATTTCAAGACAATGTCACCTTTGCTGGTGCTCATCTTGGCATACAAGCCATCAGCCAAATCGCTTGGCGTGTTCGATGAATATTCGTTTGAAGTCATGGTAAAAGGGAAGAAGGCCAGCAAAGCAGAGGTGCTGAGTAGGGCCAAAGAAGTCAATATAGATTTGGTCTTCATGGTAGGTTGTTCAGTTGTTCTAATTCTAATCGCTGGGCTTTTGGCAATTTTCGTACCACACAATCGTAGCTGTGTTCAATCAACGACTGCACAAAGGTAGGGTTCAGTCCTTCTAGGTGCACAAGCATCCAATGTTTGCTGTTCAAATAAGGCCCAGTTCCAATCTGCTCATATTGTTCCCGCCATTCTACAATCTTGTCGGGGTCACCCTTCAAGCCCAAGCTGGAACATTCTCTAATGTCCATCAAGCAGAACATCTTACCCTTGACTTTCCAAACCAAGGTGTGTTCGTCGAAGGGGAATTCTTCGCTTACGCCGGCTCGTGCTGTGCATATTTCTTGGATGCGCTCGAAGTTCACTGTGAACAAATTGGTCTTACAAAACTACTGGCTAGGGCTAATTTTGAACCATGTACAAGCATTTTTTCATCGCCCTGGTCTCTGCGCTTGTTGCGGCTAGCTCTCAAGCCCAGACTCAGGCCCCTGCGAAGAAGATCAAATACGAAGCCTTGACCCATCAAAATGGGGTGGCCACCTACAAGGGCCAACCTTTTACAGGGCGCGCTTTTGAAATGTGGCCCGACAATCGCATTTATCGCGAAATAGGGTATGTGAATGGCTTGCAAGACGGTGAGTATTTCGAATACAACGAGAAATCGGCCCTTATGGCTCATGAAACTTGGTTGCGTGGTCAGCGCAACGGGGCCTACGATTATCATTACCTAGATGGCGCAATAAAGAGTAAGGGTACTTACACCCGTGGCGAACTGGATGGATTGATTCAAGGCTACTATGCCTTTGGAGGCTTGCAGTATGAGGTGAATTATGCCTTGGGTGTTCGTCAAGGCTGGTCAGTGACCTATTACGAGAATGGAGCCCGCGAGCAGGAGACCTATTTTGAACAAGGCAAGCCTCACGGCGAAGTGGTGGCTTATTACCGAGATTCGACCTACCGCTACATTCGAGATTACGAGCATGGTATTCAACATGGCCGGAATTATGTCGCACACCGAAGCGGTTGCCCAGGCATTGAGGAGTATTACAAAATGGGCCTTTTGGACAGTGTTCGCCGCACCTATGACCCCATGTTGTGCGCCCAAATTGAAGAGGGTTGGTACAGCAAGGGCAAGAAAAATGGCTCATTCTACACCTTTGGATTCTTTGGAGATACCTTAAGCATTGAAACATTCTCGAATGATGCATTGGACGGTTGGTACAGCAAGAAGAAAGAAGTATGGGAACCCACACTGTTGAAAAACGTATGGGAGGTAGAAGAAGAAGGTCAGTTTGTTTCTGGCGAGCGCGACGGGTATTGGAAGCATGGCTTTGTCACCCATTACCAACAGCGTGAAGGGCAATACGATTTGGGCACCATGGTAGGAGAGTGGAAGCTTTACGACGCCGACGGATATTTGCTAGCTACCCAATGGTACGACAGCCAAGGAGAATTGACCAAACAGAAGTTCCATAAACGCAAAAAGCGCTAATATGTCTAGCATTAAACCTTTTGTGATTGGGATGACCGGACTTTCGGGTTCGGGAAAAAGCCACTACGTAAGAGCCTTGAAAGAACGCATGGGCGAAAAGGTTTCCATTGTGGGCTTCGATGATTATTACCGCCCTTTGGAAGATCAACACATCGATCCATACGGGGAAGCCAATTACGATTTGCCCAATGCCCTGTTTCATGAGCGATTTTACGAAGACTTGCGCAATTTGATGGCCTACAACCCCGTGCTAATCAAAAAGTACCAATTCGAAAATTACGACGCACCCGAGCAAACCGAAATCATTTCGCCAGCCCCGGTTTTGTTGGTGGAAGGTTTGTTTGTGCTAGAGTTTTCAAATGTTGACTCATTGCTCGATTACCGAATATTCATTGACTGCGACACCCAATTGTGTTTTGATCGACGCATCAAACGCGACGTCAAATTCAGGGGTATTCCCCACAAGCGATCGCTGCACCAATGGGAACACCATGTCATGCCCGCCTACGAGCAGTTCATTCTTCCGCACAAAGAGCGATGCGATTTGGTGGTTCAAAACGACGGTCCTGTGCACGAAGATGTCGAGTACATCATTGATCGCATATTGGCCCATGCCGACGCTTCAGTCGTAGCGGAATTGGGAAATATCTAATTGGAGTTAAAGAACCCTGTGGTGCCGCCACTGGGCTTGCCGAATCAAGGGCGCATGCAAGCGCTACTGCATCGTTAGAGGTGTAAACGCGACTTGCGGTCGAGTAAGATTTCTTCTGTTTCTACGTGGTCAGGATCGGGTACACAGCAATCAACAGGGCATACGGCCGCACATTGTGGCTCTTCGTGAAATCCCACACATTCGGTGCATTTGTCAGGAACGATGAAATATACTTCGTCGCTGACAGGGGCGAATTTCTCGTGAGCATCAACCTCCTGGCCACTCGCCAATTGGAAGCTACCCGTGAGGTCATTTCCATCAGCAATAGCCCATTGCATACCTGCCTCGTAAATGGCGTTATTGGGACACTCGGGCTCACAAGCTCCGCAATTGATGCATTCGTCTGTAATGATAATGGCCATGTGCGGTGCAAAGTTACGGCACTTTTGTATTTTCGGCCATGCAAATTGCCATTCTCAGCGATGTTCATGACAACCTTAAGGCCTTAGAAAAGGCCTTGACTCAGATTCAAGCCAAGCGAATCACTGATTTGGTGTTTTGCGGTGATTTTTGCGCTCCATTTTCGGCTAGGATGATGGCTGAGTCAGGGCTGAACATACATGCCGTATTTGGCAATAACGATGGCGATCGTTTTCTGATCGCTCAAGTTGCCCAGCAGCATCCCAATCTGAAGTTGTACGGAGAATACATTGGCGACGAAGGCCAGAAATTGCTCATTGATGGCCAATCGTTTGGAGTTACGCATTATCCCTTTTACGCCAAGACCATGGTGAAAACAGGGTGGTACGATGCGGTCTTTTTTGGCCACAGCCATCTGGTACATCGCCAGAAGTTTGGTCCCTCATTGTTGCTGAACCCCGGAGAAATAGCCGGCCAAATGGGCGCTTCTACTTTTGCTCTGTACGATACTCAGTTACGCTCTTCAGAAATCATTAGCCTATGAGCCAATATCGCTGTTTGCAATCCTGGTGCCCGGTTCGAAAAGAACCCAGCTCGGCCTCTGAAATGGTCAGCAGTTTGTTGTTCGGAGAGACCTGCACAGCCCAGGGTGAAGAAGGGGAGTTTTTGAAGGTCATATGCGATCACGACGCTTATCAAGGTTGGGTGTCCCGTTTGTATGTGGAGGCCGTTGCCAATGGCGATTCATTCGATACCCGTGTGTTGACTAGAGGCCAATACTTGGAAAGCGACAGAGGGGAGCGCATCGATTTGAGTCCAGGCTCCTTGATACCTTCCGGCGGATATTTCCAGCACAACGACCGCGGTTTTCAACGGCAAGGGCCTCTGTCTAGCCCTCAAGGCGTGGTGGAATTGGCCAAAGGCTTTTTGTATACCCCTTACCTATGGGGTGGTCGCGGTCTTTTCGGCATAGATTGTTCGGGTTTGGTGCAGGTGCTTGGCAGCCTCATCGGAGAGAAAATGCCCCGTGATGCATGGCAGCAAGCCCTGATGGGAAATGCCAAGTTGTACCGTGAACGGGCCGCAGGCGATCTGGCTTATTTTCAGAATGACGCCGGGAAAATCACCCATGTAGGGATTTTGGTAGGCACTGACCATATTTTGCATGCCTACGGTAGAGTGCGCATTGACCACCTGACTCCAGAGGGAATTGTGCAAAAAACGAATGCCGCTCCAAGCCATCGCTTGGCCGATATTCGTTCTTGGAGATGAAGCTTCAAGAAATAGTCAACGGCATAAAGCCCCGATTTTACCATCAAGGTGGGAGTTCATTCGGTTTGTCCGAGTCGCAAAGCGAAGCCCATGTAGACCTGACCTTTTCTGCTGCCCTGCAATTTTTACAGGGTCTAATGATGGCCGGAAAATTGGCCGAACTGAAGTCATTGATGAGCGCTGGGCCCGATGCTTTGCGCGAATCTTCCTATCGCGTAGAGTTGCTTGATAAATGCGCTCAGTCGTATTACGGTCTTGATTGGCCCCTAGAACGAAAACGCGAACTGGCTGAATCGGTATTGGTCTTTTTGTTGCAAGAATTGCAGCAGGAATTCCAGCGTGGGGGCTACAGTTCGGACATGGCCGGTGTCATGAAATTCATGGGCATGGATTCCGGCTTGTTGGGCAAGATGGGCGGTCTATTTGGCAAATGGTTTTAAAGAAATTGGGTTTTTGGATCTTGGGCTTTGTTTGGGCCTTTGTGGCTCAGGCCCAAGGCTTGACTTATGTGTCTCCAGCCAAAGCCATTGAAGGATTTAGCGCTTATGTGGAAATCAAGACAACGGTCGATTTGCGGCAGTTGTCAGCCAATTTGAGTCGGTTCCAGAGCATTGAACGGCTTCGGGTAGATGGTCCTTTGGATATTGCACAAGTGGCGGCGGTTGCCGGTCGATTGGATAACCTGGAAGAACTTCATTTGGAGAGTTTCAGCGGGATCTTACAAGACGAGGATTTGCAAGAGCTGGAATGGATACCTCGGGTCATTTTGCATGTAGCCGATGGCATGGAAGAGGCATTGTTATTGAACGATCGCTGGTCTCAATTACAGGCTGTGCGCCTCATCTTGGAGGTGGTCCCCGACGATTATACGTTTTTGCAATCCTGGACCAGCTGCCGAGAACTGTTTGTCTTAGCTCCATTTTCTGCTGCCGATGCCCAGTTGCTTTGTCAATCGGTGGCTCAATCCATGTCGAATTTGCAGCGTTTTGGCCTGTCATTAGACAATGCTGTGCAATTGCCCGATGCCTTGAAAACACTTCCGAGATTGAAAGAGCTTCAGATTGTCGACAATGCCAGCTGGATGGAAGCAGGAAGGTTGGAAGATTTGGGATCTTTGGAATACCGATTTGGTTTTCCCGCCTATCCGCAAAATAGGCCTATAAAAGTGGTGTATCGAGCGCTGGATCCTAGATTGACAGAACGAGAAGAAGCCTTTTTGACGGCTTATTTTCCCGCGCCTCCAGAGGCAGCCTCCAAATTGTATTGGGAGGAAGAAATGCTGGTCTTTGATTTCGTTGAGAATGTGGAGTTAAAACCCTTGTCCACGCAGAATCGCATGGGGCAATTTATTGAGCGGCCCTTGTTTCCCGACGTACAAGATGCTCAACAAACTTGGGTGGCCCAGGCTGATCAAGATGGCTTATTCATGACTCGATCAGAAGCAGTAGTACTGGTGCCCGCTCGTGCCTTGGCGCTGGCTGATGGAACAGAATGGACCGGCGAATACGTTCTGCGTTTGAACTGGTACAACAGCCCAACCTTGGCCATGACAGCAGGGGTGAATTTGCAATTGGATTCAGCCGGGCGCAGTTTTGGTCTATCTCCATCGGTATTGTTTGATGTACAGGCCTTTGCCCAAGTAACTCCGGGTGCGGCCTACCAGCCCTTGGTACTTAAAGACGGATACTTCATCAAAATCATGGCCTTGGGCGCAGCGACCGCCCAATCGCGTTTTTATGCTTGGAACGCCGAGCGAAACAGATGGCTCAACGGCTATGATTACGACTACGAGTTTTCAGATGATTGGTTCGCCGGAACTGATTTCTACCAATTTTATGCCGGTCGAGGAACGGCCAAGCGATACTCAAGCCGTTCAGTCTTCAACTTAGATGAGCGCTTTGAATCGTTGGGATTCAATGGCCTATTGGATCCCGGAGAATCTAGGGTGGTTCTCGAACCCTACAGCAGTTTGTTTGTGTGCAAAGAGGCTCAATCGGGCAGCAAGGAGACCTACACACTAAGACGCGGTAAGTCGGTCATAGGGGTTCGCCGATTCCCCGAAATGGAGCCTTTAGAAAAGCATCAATTCGCCTTTCAGGTCTATGACCGAAGCGAAGCCCTGTTTCCTGAATTGAAAACACTGGCCAAAACGCCATTGGTGCTTCGATCGGTGTTGGATGCCAAAACCATTTTGAACGGCTTTTTCCGCTCTCAAGATTGGATTGATTTCCGCATTCGTGAATCAGCTGGGAAGTATTTTGCTGAGTTTCGATCTTCCGACCATGCCTACAGCATTGAGTTGTTGCAACCCAAAATTCAGTTTCGCGATGATCCGGCAAAGGCCAAGCGGGAGCAGGGCCAATTCGAACGGGCCATGGCCAATTACCTGGCCGCCAGGAAAACCCGAGACAATGTATTTGCTTCTTGGATTCAGCAAGGGCAGGAGTCAGAGTGGCAGCAATCTCGTTACGAAATATTGGACCCCAGTTCGGGCAATCGACAACAGCAACGCATCGACATGCGCCTTCGTTCTTTTGGACGGTTCTGTTGGGCCGCGCCCACCGAGTTAAGCAGCCCCTTGGAATTGTCATTGCGCCTGGCTGAAACGGGTTCTGTACCCCTAGAAGCTGAAACCTTGGTCTTGCTGTATTCCAACCCGCCTTTTTGCCAAACCATACAATCGTCAGGTGAGTTTCGTCTGCAAATGGATGCCAAGCGCTTGCAGGCCATGGCCTGCCGCGATGCCACCGGGCGCTGCTTCTTGCTGAGTGGGTCAGATTTCCGATCCTTGAATACCAAAACCTTGAGCACTTTGTACTTGCCCATGAACGAAGTGCCGCCTTCGGCCTTGAACGAAGCCGCCATCAACAAACTCTTGGGCATTAAAAAACGACCCTAATGGAAACCCTTTCTTTAAGCCCTACTCGGGTATTGGCCGCCTTGCTACTCTACTTTGGACTGCTACTGGCCATAGGTTGGTGGACGGGTCGCAAAGCCAATGAAAACGGGTATTTTCTGGGCAATAGACAAAGCCTGTGGTACCTGGTGGCCTTGGGAATGCTCAGCGATAGCATGAGCGGTGTGAGCTTTATCTCTGTTCCTGGTGCGGTGTGGAAGGCGAATTTTGGCTATTTGCAAGTGGTGATGGGCTATGTGCTGGGTTATTTAGCCATCGCGTATTGGTTATTGCCTTTGTATTACAAACACAATTTGACCAGCATTTACACCTACTTGGAAGGGCGATTCGGATTGAGTGCCCAACGAACGGGTTCTTTGTTTTTTGTGGTTTCTCGACTCTTGGGTGCCGCCGGTCGATTGTACCTGACGGCAGCAATTTTGCAGACATTCTTGTTCGGCCCATTGGGCATTCCTTTTGGCTTGTCGGTGAGTCTGATCATTGCCCTGATTTTGCTGTACACCTTCAAAGGGGGCATCTCTACCTTGGTTATCACTGATGCGTTGCAGAGTAGCTTCCTCATCGGCGGATTATCCATCTGCATCTACGCCCTATACCAAGGATTGCCACTGGATTTACGCGAGCAAGGTTTCTTTTCATTGGTTCAAAACAGCCCGCATAGCGAATGGCTGAATCTCGACCCCTGGTCCAAAAGTTATTTCTGGAAGCACTTTTTGGGCGGCGCCGCCATATGTATCGCTATGACCGGATTGGATCAGAACATGATGCAGAAAAACCTGTCTTGCCGCAGTCTGAAAGATGCCCAGAAAAACATGGTGGCCACGGCCATTGTCGTGTTTTTTGTCAATGTTTTCTTTCTCTCTTTGGGTGTATTGATGATCGAGTACTTGCAGGCTAATGCGGATCCCTTGTTGCAGCAGGTGAAGGAGGGGAAGGCTTTGACCGATTCTTTCTTCCCGCATATTGCCTTGAGCCAATTGGGTCCGGTAGCAGGTCTTTCTTTTATCTTGGGTCTAGCCGCTGCCACTTTCAGTAGCGCCGATTCTGTATTGACCACTTTGACTACAAGTACCTATTTCGATTTGTGGAATTTGGATGCTCGACAAGACTTGAGTGAAGAGCAGAAACTCCGCTATCGCCGAATCTTGCACATTGGTTTTGCTATCGCCTTATGGGGAAGCATTATGGCTTTTAAGGCCTTCAATCAGCAAGCCTTGATCGATACGGTTCTGGATTTGGCCAATTACACCTATGGCCCTTTGTTGGGTTTGTTCTTTGTTGGAATGTTTACCTCTTGGAAGCCTTCGGGGAAAGCCCTGGTCTTGGCCTGTATGGCCTCACCTATGCTTATCTATGCATTGAAACAAATGCCTTTTGGGTCCTACCAATTCGGATTTGAATTGTTGATCGTAAACGGAGCCATTACGGCTTTGTTACTCGGTTTGGCGGCCCGGCTGCGCCGGGCCTAAGCGCTTCCTTCTAAGAAAGCCAATTCCTTGACCCTAGTCTCTGCGGCCCGGCTTCGCCGGGCCTAAGTCCAACTTGAAAGTAAGGGTACCGGGTATAGGTCCCTTACATATAACCCAAGGTCTTCAGCATACTCTTGTAGCTCTGCTCCTTAGAGAACATTCTAAAGTGATAGTCTCCATTTTCATCACGATCGATGATGATGTGCTTAGGAGCAGGGGTTAGGCAGTGTTGAATACCGCCGAATCCGCCGATGGTCTCCTGGTATGCTCCCGTATTGAAAAAACCAATGTACAAAGGGTCTTCAGGATCGTATTTGGGAAGGTAAATCGCGTTTACGTGCTGTTCAGAATTGTAGTAGTCGTCGCTGTCGCACGTGATACCTCCGAGTAGAACGCGCTCATATTCTTCGCCCCAGCGGTTGACGGGTAACATGATGAACTTCTTGTTGATGGCCCAGGCATCGGGTAGGGTAGTCATGAAGCTGGAGTCAATCATGTTCCACCGCTCGCGGTCGTTTTGGCGTTTTTGATCCAATACGCTGTAAATCGCCCCACCGGCTTCGCCTACTGTGAATGAGCCAAATTCGGTGAAGATATCAGGCTCGTCAATTCCAGCTTCGCTGCATACCTGTTTGATTTGCGCAACGATCTCAGTTGCCATGTACTCATAGTCGTAACTATAGTTCATGGAGTTCTTGATCGGAAAGCCTCCTCCAATGTTCAAAGTGCAAAGTTCTGGGCATTCACGTTTCAGCTCTACATACACCTTAAGGCACTTGTGCAATTCGTTCCAGTAGTAGGCTGTATCATAGATGCCTGTATTGATGAAGAAGTGCAACATCTTCAACTTTACATTGGGCTGTCCTTTGATCTTGTGGCGATAGAAAGGCAAAATGTCTTTGTATCCAATGCCCAAGCGAGAAGTATAGAACTCGAATTTGGGTTCCTCTTCGGCGGCAATGCGTATGCCGCAGTTGATCTCTTTGTCGGTATAGGTAAGGAGCTGGTCTATCTCTCTTGAGTTGTCAAAAACGGGTATGACGTTGCTCCAGCCATTGTTGATCAAACCGGCGATGTTTTCAATGTAACTATCGCGCTTAAACCCGTTGCAGACAACGAACTTGTCTTTGCTAACTTTTCCTTGCTCGTGCAGGGTTTCGATCAGATTGATGTCGTAGGTGGAAGAGGTTTCAAGGTGTACATTGTTCTTCAATACCTCGTCCAAGGTGTGCTGAAAGTGATTGCTTTTGGTGCAATAGCAATAGTAGTATTTGCCCTGGTAGTCGGCTTTGGCTATGGCTACATTGAACAGGGTTCGTGCCTTCTGAATGTTTTCGCTAATCTTTGGTAAGTAGGTGAATTTCAATGGTGTTCCATATTGTTCAACCAGCTCCATCAGGGGTATGTCGTGGTAGATCAGGCTTTCTTCATTGTCGCTCAACGTGAACTCTTCTTGTGGGAATTCGAAGGTCTGTTGAATCAGGTCAATGTACTTGTTTTTCATGCTTTTAATGCGTTAGCGCGATAAAGGTTGGCAAAAGTAACTCATTTAGATGGCTTAAAAAACGAAGATGTAACTAAGTTGGATTTGCGCATTGCTCGAGATGGCGCTTTGTAAAGCAGACGGAATCTTTACGCAAACGGTTTCACAAGCCCCCTAAGGGGCTTACCTTTGCAGCAGAAAATCGAATAATATCTAGAAATGAGTAAAATTAGCGTTATCGGAGCGGGCAATGTAGGCGCCAGTTGTGCGGAGTACATCGCCATGAAAAACTTTGCTGCAGAAGTAGTGTTGTTGGACATCAAAGAGAACTTTGCGGAAGGCAAAGCCTTGGATTTGATGCAGACAGCTGCTTTAAATGGCTTTGAAACGCGCATTTCTGGATCGACCAACGATTACAGCAAAACGGCGGGTAGCGATGTGGTAGTCATTACTTCTGGTGTTCCCCGTAAACCCGGTATGACCCGTGAAGAATTGATCGGAATCAATGCCGGTATCGTCAAGGGTGTAATGGAGAATTGCTTGAAGCATTCTCCTGAGGCTGTATTTGTTATTGTATCCAACCCTATGGATACCATGACGTATTTGGCCATGAAGACTTCGGGTATTCCTGCACACCGCATCATCGGTATGGGTGGTGCTTTGGATAGCGCTCGTTTCCGTCATTATTTGTCTACTGCCTTGTCAGCTCCTGCTTTTGAAGTAGAAGGTATGGTTATCGGCGGTCACGGTGATACCACCATGATTCCTTTGACTTCCAAGGCCTCTTATAAAGGCGTTCCCGCTTCTCAATTCCTCAGTGAGGAAGTATTGGGCAAGGTGAAAGCTGATACTATGGTTGGTGGAGCTACTTTGACCGGTATGTTGGGTACCAGTGCTTGGTATGCCCCTGGAGCCGCCGTTACCGCTGTAGTTCAAAGCATTGTTTGCGATCAAAAGCGCATGATTCCTTGCTGTGTTTCATTGAACGGAGAGTACGGTCAGAGTGACATTTGCATCGGTGTTCCCGTGATTTTGGGCAAAAACGGATGGGAGAAAATCGTTTCCATCGATCTCAACGATGCAGAAAAAGCTGAGTTTGAGAAAAGCGCGAACGCAGTGCGTACCATGAACGCTGCGCTCGATTCTGTTTTGAGTGCCTAAGCAACTTCGCTTTCCGGAAAGCGGCATTTCTTTGATGCTCGTGGCCAGCCTTTCGTTTGGCCTGATGAACGTATCGGTAAAAATGCTGGGAGCCATGCATGTGGTTCAGGTGGTGTTTTTCCGAGCCGTGGTGCAGTTGTTGATGTCTTCTGTTTTGATTTATCGCGCGGGCATTTCACCCTGGGGGAATAAACCCAAGTGGCTGATTTTGCGCGGTTTATTCGGGTCAATGGGGCTGGTGGGGTATTTCTATACCCTTCAAGCGATGCCCTTAGGCAACGCTATTGTCATTCATTACTTGTCCCCGATGTTGACGGCATTTCTGGCCATGTTTTTGTTCAAAGAGCGAGTTAAAGGGGCACAATGGGCCTTTTTCTTGCTGTCGTTTGCAGGAGTGGTTGTTGTCAATGGCCTGAGCGATGCTATTACCTGGTATGGCATTCTTGGCGGATTGGCAGGGGTCGTGTTCTCAGCTGCCGCATACAATACCATTCGGCATTTGAAAGACAGCGAACACCCGAACGTCATCATATTCTATTTCCCCTTGGTAACCTTCCCTTTGAGTTTGCTGCACGGTATGGCTTTCCCAGAAGCGTGGCGAATGCCCGAAGGAAATCAATGGCTATACATTATAGCTATGGGTGTGTTTACCCACTTCGGGCAGTACTTCATGACCCGAGCCTATCAACGGGAACAGGCATCCAAGGTTTCGGCCGTTAGCTATGCTGGAATTGTTTGGGCCGCTCTCTTTGGTGTTTTCCTCTTTGGAGAATCCTACCAATGGGGCCAATACCTAGGAATGGGTTTGGTGTTGTTAGGTATGGCTTTGAATGTGAGAAGTTCGCAAAAGGCTTAAGCTTCCTTTTCCCAACTCCTCAAAGGTTGAGCCCACTCATACAAGGCCGTTAAAATGACCGTTTCATCTTCGTCGCACTGGCGACCTCTGCGAGGCATTACTAAGCTGGCTGTTTTTAGGGCTGCATCGAGCTTGTGGGTTACGAATCCGCTGGAGCCTCCCCAAGCAAAATCGGGGATAAACTGTCGCGGAAATCCTGAGCCGAATACGTTACAGGCCACGCCGACCACCGTGCCGGTGTTGAACATGGTGTTGATGCCTGCTTTGCTGTGGTCGCCCATAATCAAGCCCACGAATTGCTGGCCGCTCTTCTCAAATCGACCGCTGCTGTAATTCCAGACTTTGACGTCGTCGTAATTGTTTTTCAAATTGCTGGCATTGGTGTCAGCGCCCAAATTGCACCATTCGCCAATGGCGGCATTTCCCAAAAAGCCGTCATGCCCTTTGTTGGAGTAGGCCTGAAAAACGACATTGGAAATTTCACCTCCAGCCACGCTGTATGGGCCTAAGGTTGTTGAACCATAGGCTTTGGTTCCCATCTTCAATTTAGAACCTTCGCACAGAGCCAATGGGCCACGCACCAAAGAGCCTTCCATGATCTCAGCATTCTTGCCTATATAAATGGGGCCATCTTGGCTATTGAGGGTGCATCCTTGAACCTGAGCCCCGTCTTCGATGAATATGGGGTGTTCTCCCCAATGCTGAACGCTATTGGGAATAGGCGCTGAAAGGCGATGGGCGCATAGACTTTCGAAATCTCGTTTGATTTCAGAGCCGTTAAGCAAGAAAACATCAAATGGGCGTTTTACTTGTTTGATTTCGGCTTCATAGGGCAGATTCTGTGGGCTTTCTTCACCCATTCGGGCAGCCAATATGAGCTCGTTTTGCACCAGCGTTTCCCCTGGATTCAAAGCTTTGATAGCGGCTATTAATGCCTCGTCAGGCAGGATTCGGCCATTGATGCGCAGCTCGGCCTGCTCATGGCTGGGGTAGCGCCCCTTCAAATATTCACGAGTAAAAAAGGAGTGCTGGGTGCCTTGGAGATGATGCATCCACTTTTCCCAAATTCTCCAAATTCCAATGCGCAGTTCAGCCGCTGGTCGCGTGCTGCATAAGGGGGCAAGGTCAAGAATGTGGTTGTCGTCAAAAAACTCCAGGCGCATGAAACAAAGATAGGGTCAGGGGCATAAAAAAAGCCCAAGTGAAGACCTGGGCTTTTTTCTATGAAAAGGGTGCGGATTATTTCTTTCCGTAACGCTTCATGAACTTATCGATACGACCTGCGGTGTCGATCAAGTTCTGTTTTCCGGTATAGAAGGGGTGAGATTCAGCTGAAATTTCCAACTTGTACAAGGGGTATTCGTTTCCGTCTTCCCACACAATGGTCTCTTTGGTGTCTACGCAGCTCTGAGTAATGAAAGCATGATCGCAGCTCATGTCCTTGAATACAACTTTGCGGTAGCTGGTTGGGTGAATATCGTTCTTCATGATGATTTCTAATCAGTTTTGGGGCTGCAAATATACAACGTATGAAGTTTGGAAAAAAGCAATTTTAGATTCCCAGTCCATCAATGTTGAGATTTTGGCCTCCCGCGTCTGATCCTTGTCGCTGTCGATAGGCTTCGCAATCCAAGAAATTGGCCGGAAGACCTGCCGGTGCCGGGATCATATCGGTGTCAACCTTGATGCGTGAATCCTTTTGTAAGGCCCCGAAGAAATAGCCAAAAATGGGCATAGCCATTCGTCCGCCTTGGCCCATGGCACTGGTTCGAACGCGAATAACGGGATCGTCGGCACCCACCCAAGTAGCGCACACCAAGCCCTTGCTGACACCCATGAACCAGCCATCGGCTGCTCCTTGTGTGGTACCTGTTTTACCTCCAATATTTCCACTGACTTGAAAGCGACCTTTTAAACCTGCTGCCGTACCGGCGTCTACCACATTTTTCAATAGGTTGAACATGATGTAGGCGTTTTCCTCGCTCAATACCTGGTCGTGGCGGGGGCTTTGGAATTCTTCTAGCACGTTTCCATCTTTATCTTCAATTCGTGTGATGAAGCTGGGTTCTATCCATAGGCCTTTGTTGACGAAGGCACTGTAAGCCGATGCCATTTCAAAGGGACTCAGTTCAACAGTACCCAAACAAATGGAGGGCACAGCGGGAACTCGATCTTTTTCAATTCCTACACGTTCGGCAAATTTTACAACCAGCTCTGGGGCGTTGGCTCCCAGTGATTGCATGACCTGAGCGGTGATCAGGTTGTCTGACATGGCCAGTCCTTTTTTCAAGGTGTAAATGCCTCCTTCTGAATTGTCGAAATTTTTTGGGGACCAGGTTTGTCCGTCAAATTCAAAGGTGATTTTCTTGCGCTCAAATTCGGTGCAAGGGTGGAATTTGTTGATGTCTAGGGCTGTGGCATAAACCAGAGGTTTGAAGGTTGAGCCTACTTGACGGCGAGCATTTCGGTTGACGTGGTCGTATTTGAAAAACTTGTGATCAATGCCACCTACCCAGGCTTTGACGAACCCGGTTTCGGGTTCAATGGCCAAAAATCCAGCCTGCAACAAACGTTTGACATAGGCCAATGAGTCATAGGGACTCATCAGCGTGTCTTTTTCGCCATTCCAAGTAAATACAGTCATGGGGACTGGTTTTTTTAGCTCGGCGAGAATGCGGTTTTCATCATCACCATACACAGCGGCCATCGACCGCCAGCGCTCGGTTCTCTTCAAATGGGTTTCGATGAAGTTGGGAATGACTTTTCGGTCGCTCAAGTATCGCCAGGGCAAATCTTTGCCCCAACTGCGGTCAAATTGGGATTGGAATTCGCTCAAGTGTTGGCCTATGGCTCGCTCGGCATGTTCCTGCATGATGGGATTGATGGTGGTGTAAATCTTCAATCCGCTTTTGTAGAGGTTGAGCCCGCGCTCTTTGCACCATCCTTTGAGGTATTCGCCCAATTGGGTTCTAAAGTATGGGGCTAGGCCATCCATGGCGGCTGTTCGGTATTGCAGTTGTATGGGGAGGGCCTTGATCATGGCCAGACTGTCATCGTTCAAGAATCCGTATTTGTTCATTTGCTCCAAAACGGTATTGCGTCGAGACAAAGAATTTTCGGGATTGAATTTGGGATTGTACCGGTGATTGGCCTTGAGCATGCCCACCAAAACCGCAGATTCTTCAATAGTCAGATCTTTGGGGTCTTTGTTGAAGAACTCTTTGGAGGCCGCTTGAATACCAAACGATATACCGGAAAAAGGCACCGTGTTCAAGTACATGGCTGCAATTTCCTGTTTGGAGTAACGGCGCTCGAGCTGAACGGCAATGATCTGCTCTTTGAATTTTTGCAAAATGCGGGTCAGCTTATTGCCCGGCTTGTCCATTCGGTGAAACAAGTTTTTGGCAACCTGCTGGCTTAGCGTACTGGCTCCACCGTCTTTTCCCAAGTGAACCACCGCCCGAATTAATCCTCTTAGGTCAATGCCTGAGTGCTGGTAAAAGCGAACATCTTCGGTGGCGACCAAGGCCTGTATGGTGCCGGGTGAAAGGTCCTGAAACCTTATGTTGGTGCGGTTTTCTAAGTAGAATTTTCCAATCATGCTGCCATCGTCTCCGTAGATTTCGGAGGCTAGGGCGCTTTTGGGATTTTCCAATTCCTCGATTTCGGGCATTTCGCCGAACAAGCCTAACCCGGCAAAGGCAAACATCAAAACTGCGGCGATAAAGCCCCATAGGGCCATCTTCCAGACAATCGGAACGAAAACGAAGTTTGATTTTTGTTTCATAAGGCAGGCGTTGCCCTACAAATATAAGCTTGGAATTCAGCGCAGTTTAAGGCGTTGAAAATTCCTTGAAGGCCTCCCAATTTTGCTTTTGATTCAGCAGTGCCCAGTTGCTGGTGCTGATCCAATTGAAGTCAACTTCAAACAATCCTTTTGTGCCAAAATAGGAGAGTGCGCCGTTGCCGAACTCGGCATATTGCTTGGCCATTTCGGGCTTTGAAAAATTGATGATGGGAATCAACCAACGGCTTCCCATAGGCATGGCCGATCCTACACTCAAGTTCTCTTCGAATACAAAGTTCGCTTTGTTGAAATCACTCAATGCCGCCCTTGCCATGTTGGCATTTGAACCCTTGGGTATGGCCACTAAGCAGACCAATTCGTCGCTTCCATTCCAAGCTTGAAACCCTGTAGCAGCGGCCGTCGTGCTGGTTTGGGGTTCTTCGGGCTCTTCAAGGGCTCTCAAAGCGTTTAAGTGACTTTGAGCGCGAGTCGAAGCCGGAGTATTGGGGTGGTCTTCTGTGAGTTGTTCAAATAAGTCTTTGGCCTTGTTGATTTGACCCTCTCGGGCATAACTGGCTGCATACAAATAATCAAATCGGCTTTGGTAAGGATTGCCCGCAAACGATTTGTCGGCTTCTAATTTTACGGCACGGCAGCTGTCAAACTGCTGGGCTTGAAAGGCTGATAAACAACGATCATACAAGGATTGCACCTCGGCATTGGCGCCGTTGGTTTCGCTCTCATTTGCCGCTGCTGATGGGTTGTCGAGCAACTTTAAATACAAACTGCTTGGAAATTCGTCCCGAAGCATTCGTTTATGGGAGTCGGCGGCGTCGTAGTCGCCTACCTGACGCTCAAGCTTCACCAATTCGTACAATACTTGAGGGCGGTATTCGCTGCTGGGAAAGCGATTCAATAGAGAGCGGTAGAGAGCAATGGCTTCTGAGGCCTCTAACAATCTGTTTTGGTAAATCTGAGCTGCCGCCAGTAGTGCGTCTTCTACATCTTCCAAAGCCTTTTCTTGGTCTTTCTTGGCTAGGGGTAGGCCTTTGTAGAACCGTTTTTTGTCTTCCGAAACACCGTCCAATTCAGGCCCCTTTTCGGCGCTATCTGTATTGTCTATATTGTCGGGTTTGTTGGTTTTATCAGCGGCCGATTTTAAGGCATTGACCGCCCAGAAATCTTGATTTTCTCTGGGTCCCCAGCTGCGGTTGAAATCTTGAATGCCTTTGGTTCGGGTATTTTCGTTGTAAAACGGAAAACTGGATCCCGATCCGGGGAGACCCGCCATTCCAGGCATATTGGGAAGGGTTCCTGCAGTTGGGGTAGGGGCGTTGAGCGCGTTTTTGGCCGCTTCAGCGGCAAGCCTTTCTGCTTCTTCTCGAGCCAGCGCTTCCTTGATCTTTTGTTCGCGCCACTCTGGGTCTTTGGCCATTCGCAACAAGGAATCTTGATTTTTTATGGTCAGCAGATGCTTCAGTAAGTCGGAGAGAATTTCGTTTTGAGCTATAATGGTCTCATACTGCGGATGGTTTTCGTCCAAACTATTGTTGGCTGAATCGTAATACAAGCCCGCTGTTTCGAATTCCCGAATACCGAAATAATGATTGCCCAATGCTAGGTAGCTTGAGGTTCGTTGAGAGGCATCTTTCTCGCTGTTGCGAACCGAAATTCGGTACTCGTCCAATCCTTTTTCTTTAGCCCCAGAAGCGTACCAATTTTGGCCCATTTTAAAATGAATCTGACCCAAATAGTCCAAGTTTTTATCGTCTTTGAGCATCTTGGCTAAAATTCCATTGGCCTTGTCAAAATCGGATTGTTGGCTGCTCAAAATGGACACTTGCGACATTCTGGCTTGAAAGGCCATAGCATAGGGCGGGTTCATCTTGGGAACTGCGGCATAATGCGCTTCAGCGGCCTCGTAGTTGCGCAAATCTTGATAGGCTTGACCCAAAAGGAAATGCAAGCGATACCGATCCATGCGAAGGGGCATTTTGTCCAAACATTCCTCCAGCAAGGGTGCTGCTGCTTGGTATTTACCTTCATGCGAATAGATGGAGCCTAATACCCATTGGGCTTCTGCTTTCAATTCGCTGGGCAATGTTTCGGCTGATTCGATGGAGCGTGCCAACGATTCTGCTTCTTCCCATTTTCCTTGCATCGCCAAAGCACGGGCGATCCAGAGCTGGCTTTTGAATTGAATAGCGGGATCTTCGTATCGGTCATTTACGTACTCGAGAATATCGATGGCTGCATGAAAATCTCCTTTTAAGAAATAGGCTTTGCCCATGAGCACGTAGGCGTCATCTACCCATTTGCTCTGTGGGTGACGATCGATCATGGTGCTCACTTTCTTGATGGCCTCATCCATCTTGCCTTGATTTCCCTTTAAGCTCTCTTCTGTACCGTAATTCAACAGTTCCAATTTGTAGCGAAAATCATCGGTGTACCCTTCTCTTACCGTTTGCATGGTTTCCAACCATAATTGTTCGGCATTGAAATAGAGATTGTAATGGGCCAAGGTGTTGTGCCATTGACGATACATCCAACTTTCCTGGTTTTGGCAGGCAGCAGCACTCAGAAGCAGGGCTGCAATTCCCAGTATTTTATAAAAAAGTCGGCTGCGCATCTCGTGTGACTATAGCAAAAACGATAATTTCGAAGTTTTATTGGCCTACTGGCCAATTCAACCCAGAATCAAACATGGCTAAGCAGAAGGGCAAAATTATCACGAAACTAAAGAACAAGCACCGCTTTGTTCTGATTAATGACAGCAATTTTGCCGAAGTCTTTTCCGTGCGGCTTACTTTGATGAATGTATTGATGATGCTCAGCGGATTCATACTACTCTTGGTTCTTCTACTCGGTTTTTTATTTGCCAATACGTCACTGGGAATATTTCTTCTCGGCGATGCAGGCTTGAACAGTCGTGCTGAGTTGTTGGAGTTGAACAGTCGCTTGGAAAAAGCCACTCAGAATTTGGAAGCCGAACGCATGAAAACCCAAACACTGCAGAACTTATTGAACGACAAAGCTGATTTGTACGATTCCAGTAATTTGGAGCGTCAATATTCGTTTGAGTAAAGCCTCTTTTTGTTAGATTTGCAATCTATCTATGTTCAACGCTGCTAACTCGAAAAAAGAAAAGTCAGGTTCTGCCCAACAGGGTATCATGAACTTCATTGGCACCGGTACGGAAGTCAAAGGTGATTTGGTGAGCAATGGAGACATACGCGTCGATGGCAGCATCGAGGGAACCGTTCGCGTTCAACAGCGACTAGTCGTGGGTGATTCGGGTAAAATTGCCGGAGATATTCACGCTTTACACGCCACGATTGCTGGATATATAAAAGGGAATGTGAGTGTCAAGAAAACATTGATTTTGAAACCCAATTCCAAAATTGATGGAGACATCATCACTGACCAACTCATCATTGAGTCAGGCGCCCAGTTCAACGGTCGTTGCACAATGAATGTTCAGAAAACGGTCAGTCCGGCTTCAACTCCAGGTCCCCATGCAACCAACAAAGGTTGATAAGGGTTCCAAGTGGAAGCAAAACACCTCGTTTTTGCGATACAGCAGTTTGGCCATACAGATGATGGCTGGCATCGCTTTGCCCACCTGGGCCGGCCTTCAATTGGATCGCTACCTTGAATCATCCTTTCCATGGTCAGTTTTAGTGGGATGCCTTTTTGGGCTTGCGGCCTCCTTATATATGGTATTTAAATCTTTGTCATGACGCGCTACTGGATTCTTCGATTGTTAGCGGCCGCATTGGTGGTTGCCCTAGTTACTCTACCTTCAATGCCATTTGACTTCGTAGGAGAGGGATGGGGAGAGCGAATGATTCAACTCAAAGGCCGCGATTCTTGGATGCCCATTGGGCTGTTGTTTCTGGTTTTTCTTTTTGGGATTACCCACTGGTTCGTGGCTAGAGCTCCCAAGAACAATCCCAACAGTGCCATTCGCCGCTTGATGCTATCATCTATGTTGCGTTTGGCCGGAGCCTCGGTGTTTTTGTTGATTCAGCTGTACTCCAATTTCCGGGCCATTCCGAGCCAAAAACCTCATGTCTGGCCCGTGCTGGTGTATGCCATCTTTTTTGTTTCATTATTGGCCTTTGAATTGTTTCAAAAGGGTGCTAACTTGCGCCCCGATTCAGACGGTAAGTAAAAGAATGAAGAATCTAAGTTTTTCAGCGCTTTGCGCATCATTTGACACTTTGCGTAAAACAGCAATTCTCACAATTCTCGGCATTTTTTCGCTTACAGTTTCTCCATTGGCCGCCAATCATGCTGAGGCAGAAGGAGAAGTTGAGCACGAATCTGAAACCAAATTTGAGCCCGGTAAAATGATCATGGAACACATTGCTGATTCCCATGATTGGCATCTGTGGGGTCATACTTCTATTCCCTTGCCCGTGATTGCCTATAGCCCTGAGCAAGGATTGAAAATGTTCTCTTCTTCTCACTTCGAACACGGTCATGCGGCCTACAACGGTTTGATGTTGCACGAGGGTCATTTGGTATGGGAAGACGAAGCTTGCACGGATGGTCTTT
>JBJOHK010000025.1:0-16011 GCA_046047755.1 Bacteroidota bacterium
CGCATGCGTTATGTCGACTTGATTGTTAACCCACAGATTCGCGAGACCTTCATCAAGCGCACCAAGGTGGTGCAAAGCTTGCGCAATACCTTCAACGCCAAGGGTTATTTGGAAGTGGAAACCCCCATTTTGCAACCCATTCACGGGGGTGCGGCCGCTCGTCCATTCATCACTCACCACAATGCCTTGGACATTCCCTTGTACCTGCGCATTGCCAATGAATTGTACTTGAAGCGCTTGATCGTCGGCGGATTTGACGGCGTATACGAATTTGCCAAAAACTTCCGCAACGAGGGTATCGATCGCACCCACAACCCCGAGTTCACCGGTTTGGAAATCTATGTAGCCTACAAAGACTACTACTGGATGATGGATTTCGTGGAAGAAATGCTGGAAACCTGCGCCTTGGATGTAGCCGGCCAAACCAATGTTATGGTTGGAGAACGCGAAATTTCATTTGCTCGCCCCTATCAACGCCTGACCATGGCTGAATCCATTCTCAAGTATGGTCAATTTGATATTGAAGGAAAATCTGAAGCCGAATTGGGCGACTTTGCCAAGTCATTGGGCTGCGAAGTGACCGGTAAGATGGGTTCGGCTAAGTTGATCGACGAAATTTTTGGAGCTTGTGTCGAAGAGCACCTCGTTCAGCCCACCTTCATCATCGACTACCCCGTTGAGATGAGCCCCTTGACCAAAAAGCACCGCTCAAAGCCCGGATTGGTAGAGCGTTTTGAGCTGTTTGTCAACGGCAAAGAGATTGCCAATGCCTACAGCGAGTTGAACGATCCCATTGACCAAAAAGAGCGTTTTGAAGACCAGTTGAAATTGGCTGAACGTGGCGATGAAGAAGCCATGGCCATGGATCACGACTTTGTTCGCGCTTTGGAATACGGCATGCCTCCAACCTCTGGATTGGGCATTGGAATCGATCGTTTGACCATGCTGCTCACCAACCAAGTCAGCATTCAAGAGGTTCTCTTCTTCCCACAAATGCGCCCCGAAAGAGGCTCTGCTGCGGCTCCCACTGAAGACAAGTAATGGACATTCTGGCGAGTGAAAAGGCCGTATTGGGCTGCCTGATTCATCCCGAGAAGCTGGATACTGTCATGCAGGAAACCGGGCTTACCAGACCCGTTGCCGCCGACATACTTCGCCAACTGCACCATCACGGTTATATCAAGTGCTTGGATGCCAAGGGCAAACCTGTATTGAATTACGATGCCGATCGATTGGCTAGTGTTCGATTCACCCTCTCGGCTAAAGGCTTTGATGCCCTTTGAGAAAAACGGCAATACCTTAAAACATTATTGCCTTGTTAGCGTTTCATTAACAGTGTAGACCCGGCAAAATCGCTTGGGCTGCTCTATATTCGCAAAACCAAAAACCAAGAGGCCAAAGCTGTCATGTCAGAAACTGTAAAAATCATCATCGAAGGAAACGAGTACGAACTGCCTGTAATCACGGGTTCAGAAAACGAAAAAGCCATTGATATCTCCAAACTGAGAGACCTCACAGGCCATATTACCTTAGATGTCGGGTTCAAAAACACAGGTTCAACCAAGAGCAGCATCACCTACTTGGATGGGGAGTTGGGCATTTTGCGTCACCGCGGTTATTCGATTGAAGACCTAGCCGAACACGCTACGTTCTTGGAAGTTTCCTACATGTTGTTGTACGGCCACCTTCCCAACGCAACCGAGTACGCCAATTTTGAAGACCAGATTCGCGAACACACCTTGGTAAACGAAGGTTTGGAAGGCATGTTCAAAGCATTCCCAACTGGCAGCCACCCTATGGGCCAATTGGGCAGCATGGTGAACGCCTTGAGTTTGTTCTACCCCAAGAGTTTGGATCCCCACCGCGCCGAAGACGCCATTGGCCGCACAGTCATTCGCTTGATGGCTAAGATGCCAACCATTTGCTCTATGATTTACAAGAAGCGCAATGGGCATCCGACGGTGTACCCCCAGAACAAGTTGGACTACGTTTCCAATTTCTTGAATATGACCTTCGGGCAAGTCACCATGGATTACGAAATCGACCCCGTGTTGGTTAACGCCATGAACAAATTGCTCATTTTGCACGCCGATCATGAGCAGAACTGCTCGGCTTCAACCGTTCGCGTAGTCGGATCATCTCAAGCCAACTTATACAGCAGCATCGCTGCCGGTATCAATGGTTTGTGGGGACCCTTGCACGGAGGAGCCAACCAAGAAGTGTTGGAGATGCTCGAAAAGATTCGCTTAGATGGTGGAAACGTCCAAAAATGGATCGACAAGGCCAAAGACAAGAACGACCCCTTCCGTTTGATGGGCTTCGGTCACCGCGTCTACAAGAATTTCGACCCGCGCGCGAAAATCATCAAGAAGAGCTGCGATGAGGTATTGGCCAAGTTGGGTGTAAACGACCCTGTATTGGAGATTGCCAAAAAGTTGGAAGAAACCGCCTTGACCGATCCTTACTTCGTGGAGCGCAAGTTGTTCCCCAACGTAGACTTCTACAGCGGCATCATCTACCGCGCCATGGGCTTCCCCACCGATTTCTTCACGGTGCTGTTTGCCATGGGTCGTCTGCCAGGTTGGGTAGCTCAATGGCAGGAGTTGCGCCGCGAAAAGCAGCCCATCGCCCGCCCTCGTCAGATTTATACCGGAGAAGCCGCCCGCGCCTTCGTTCCTATGAATCAGCGTTAATTGGTCGGATTTTGCCCTTCATAAAACGAAGTGGCCGCTCGGCTGTTATACCTCTGTGTACCTTTGCAACCGCATGACGGCCCACCTCCGTTCCCTCCTATTTTTCGCGCTTTTATACTTGGCAGCAAATACGCTTTCTGCCCAGAATACTGTTATGCTCTCTGGCTATGTACGAGACAGTGCTAGCGGTGAGCGCTTGAATCAGGCCCAAGTTCGGGTACAATCTGATCAGGGTACCACTTCCGTCCAAACCAACAACTACGGGTTTTATAGCCTCCGCTTAAGCGAGGGGACCTATACACTTTCGGCCTCTGCCAATGGGCACAACTCGAAAGAACTCACCTTGAAGCTGTCGGCCGATCTTGCTTTGAATATCGACTTGGCTCCTCAGGCTGAAGCCATGCAGGAAATTTATATAGGTGCCAGCCGAAGTGCCAATACCCGAGGTTTGAATATGAGCACCCAAACCATAAACGGGCAAACGATCAAAAAGATTCCGGCTCTTCTGGGAGAAGCTGACGTGGTTCGCAGCATACAAATGTTGCCCGGCGTGAGCACCGTAGGTGAGGGAGCTACCGGCTTCAACGTGAGGGGTGGCGGCATTGACCAGAACCTAATCTTGATGGACGAAGCCCCAGTCTTCAATTCGGCCCACCTCTTTGGTTTCTTTTCCATCTTCAACCCCGACGCTGTCAAAGATGTGCAGCTCATCAAAGGGGGCATCCCGGCCGCCTACGGCGGCCGTCTCAGCTCTACCCTAGATGTCATCATGCGCGATGGGAACGAGAAAGAATTCAAAAGCAGCGGCGGAGTAGGAACCATTTTTAGCCGCTTTGCCGTTGAAGGGCCTTTGTTGAAAGAGCGCCCGCTTTCCAAAGACTCCTCCAAAACCGAAAGTGCCAGTTTCATCGTTGCCGGGCGTCGTTCCTATATCGACTTTTTGGCCAAACCCTTTTTGCCCGAATCGCTGGCCGGTAGTCAATTTTTCTTTTACGACTTTACGGCCAAGGCCAACTATGCCCGCGGCAATGACCGCTTTTATTTGAGTACCTACCTGGGTGACGACGTCTTCAATGCCGTTGATGCCTTTGGCTTCAAATGGGGAAACAGCACGGCAACGGCACGCTGGAACCACGTGTTCAACCCCCGGCTATTTTCCAATACCACCTATTACTACAGCCGCTACCGCTACAACTTCATTTTTGATGTGGGCGGAAACCGTTTCGATTGGCAGAGTTACATCGTCAACAACAGTGTGAAAAGCGATTTTCGCCTCTATGCCAATTCCAAAAACGAGGTATCGTTTGGCGGGCAAATGACCTACTACCGCTTCATTCCCGGCGAAGCCGAAGCCAACAACATCAGCGGGAGAACCGTATTTGGATTGCCCGATCGCTACGGTCTGGAAAATGCGCTCTACCTTTCAGATGACATCAATGCCAATGGCAAATTCTCGGTTCGGGCCGGCTTGCGGGTTTCGCAATTCCTTTACTTGGGTCCCGGCAAAGTGTACACCTACTACCCCGCCTGGGAAGTGGGCCAACGCCGATTTGTAAAGAGCATCACCGAAAGCCAAAAAGGCGAGGTGGTGGCTCAATACCTAAACCCCGAACCCCGATTGGGCCTGAAATACGAATTGAGTAAGTCCAGTTCATTGAAAGCCGGATACAACCGCATGGCTCAATACCTGCATTTGATTTCCAATACGGCCGCCTCCGTTCCCCTAGATGTTTGGCAACCTTCGACCAACAACATCAAGCCTCAGTTAGCCGACCAAGTCACCCTGGGTTACTTCAAGAATTTGGTGCTTCCCTTGAAATCCAAGCCCGATGCTGCTTTGGAAACCTCGCTAGAAGGCTTTTACAAAACCCTACAAAATCAAGTCGATTATATCGATGGTGCCTCCTTGCTCTTGAATGAATACTTGGAAGGAGAATTGCTAACGGGAATAGGTAGAGCCTACGGTCTGGAGGCCTATGTTCGCAAAAATAGCGGTGCCTTCACCGGTTGGGTTTCCTACACCCTGTCGCGCAGCGAACGCCAAGTAGATGGTATCAACAACGGCGATTGGTACCCCAACCGATTCGACCGCAAACACAACCTGAATATTATTACCCAGTACCGTTTGAATCCCGAATGGGATTTTGCCGCCAACTGGGCTTTCAGCAGTGGCACACCCACCACTTTTTATTCGGGCCAATACACCGTGCAAGGCTACTTGGTGCCCGATGCCGGTTCCAAATCTCGAAACAATGTGCGCAATCCCAATTACCATCGCCTAGACCTTTCGGCTACCTGGACCCGCCGCAAGAGCGACAAATGGGAGCGCAGCTGGGTATTCAGCGTATACAACGCATACAACCGCCGCAATCCCTTCTCCATTTACTTCGATACCAATTACAAAGACCTGGGGCAAAACGCCGCCATTCGCTACAGTATCATTGGCAGCTTTGTCCCTGCCGTTAGCTACAACTTCACATGGAATTGATCAAAAGACTTCGCTTTCTCCTTCCCTTGTTGGTCTTTGCCTCCTGCGAAGACGTGATCCAAGTAAGCGTAGACCAGGGCCCTCCCAAATTGGTGGTAGATGCCTTTGTCAGCAATATCATCAAGCCCCAAACCATTCGCTTGACCCGCTCGATCAATTACTTTGACTCAAGCGGTAGCGAACCTGGGGTAGAAGGAGCCACCGTATTGTTGGTCGATACCAGCAACTTCAAAATCTTCCCCTTCGCCGACCAGGGCCAGGGCGAGTATGTATTCAACCCCAACCCCGCCACAGGCGATACCTTTACCATTGGGCGCTCCTATACCCTGCTCATCGCTTCGGGTTCCGATACCTTCGTGAGTTTCTCCACCTTGAATCGAACCACTCAGGTCGATTCCATCATGAGAATACCCGTCGAGGGCAATGGCCCTCCTTTCATCACTACGGGTTGTTACTTGGATTTGATCGCCTATGATTTGCCCGGTCCCGGTGATTTTTGGTGGGTCAAAACCTACCGCAACGACACCTTTCAAAACCGAATTGACCAGTTGAACTTGGCGGCTGATATGGGCAATACCAACAACGGCCTAGACGGCGGCATGTTCATTTACCCCGTTCGCACGGGCATTAGCGACCGCACCCGCTCTTTTCAGGCCGGTGAAGAGGTTCGGGTAGAAATCCATTCGATCAGTCGAGAGGCTTACTATTGGTTTTTGCTGGTGCAAAACGAGAATTTCAACGGCGGATTATTCGCCACCCCACCAGCCAATATTCCCACCAACATCGTCAACATCAATCCCGCCAAAAAGACACCATTGGCTGGTTTTTTCTGCATGACGGCGACCAATCCCTTTACATACATCGTTAAGGACTGAGTTATGTGACTTTTATCATAGTTGCGTCTGCCGAGCGTGCTATATTTGCATTATGCAAGGGAAGACACTGATTGTAGTAATATTATGGGTTCTACCCATGGTTTACCCCAGTGCCTTTGCCGTCTATTTTCATATTTATCAAGAAGAATGGAGTCAGTCCATTTGCCTAGAAAAAGACAGGGTTAACAACTGTTGTCAAGCCAAATGCCAGTGGGAGAAAAAGAGTGGTATGGCAACGAGTAACTCAAAAGAAACTAGAGAGACACCTTGGGTTCAACTATTCCAAATCGAAAGTATTGAGGCTGGCACCATGGCAAAATTTCTGCCCGAATTACCCGTAATAGATCTCGAGGTATCTATAGGTACGCATAGTCTTTCTGACCCCTGGTCTCCAATGACTTGGCACCCACCTGAAATAGGGTGATCCTGAAACAAAACGACTATAATTTCCTACTAGCTATCAAGCCAAGGGTTTTCCCTTATGCGGCTTGTTAAACCATTTTTAAATATGAAAAATCCAACAAACTTGGTCGCTATTGCCATGTTGGCACTCGGCCTGATATCCTTTTCGTCTTGCAAAGAAGACCCTATTGACAGCCCTGATCAAGGAGCGCTTTCCATTGAAATTGAACATGTTTGGGGAATGAATGAAAAACCATTCCTATTCGGTGAAACCATGGTTCACCCAATGACAGGTGATAGTTTGACAATAAGCACTCTGACATACTATGTCAGCAACCTAATATTAACCCAGATGGATGGCACCCAATGGAAAGAAGAAAATTCTTATCGCCTCATCGATCCGCAAACAAACACATTTGACTTGAGCGGAATCCCTAAGGGATCGTATAGTTCAATGACAATGACCATTGGTGTTGACAGTTTACACAACTGCTCAGGCCTTCAGGAAGGCGCCTTAAACCCTTCTAAGGGTATGTTTTGGAGTTGGAATACGGGATATATATTCATACGCTGTGAAGGACAGAGTCCAAGTTCTTCAAAGGGGGCCTTTACTTACCATTTGGGTGGTTATTTGCCACCTAATAATGCTATACAAACTCGCACCCTCAATTTTGGTTCAAGCTTTCTGGAGATCAGTGCTAATAGCAAACCCACATTGCACCTAAAAAGCAACGTAGCCAAATTGTGGCACGGCCCCGTAAAGGTTTCTGATCTTTCAGCTGTTCACATGCCAGGTTCAAATGCTGTTTCTATGTCTGCAAACTTTGCCGATGGTTTCAGGTTTGATCACATACACCCTTAGAAAATTGCCATGCGCTAGACTCGGGATAATCGTCACGGTTCTCCTGAGTCTAGAAGCATGTAAAACAGAAGAAGAGACTAAACCTTGGTCGCCTCCTGGTCATTTTCCAACAATGGTGTATCAGAATGCTAACAACGAGCCTAATGCAGAAAGAATAGCCTTAGGCAAAGCGTTGTTTTATGATCCACTTTTGTCCAGCAGCGGTACCATATCATGTGGAAGTTGCCATGCACAAGTGCATGGATTCTCAGACCACAACACACCCTTGAGCTTTGGGGTACACAATCGTTTAGGTTCTCGAAACACCCCGCCACTCGTAAATTTAGCGTGGAGTCCAAATTTTATGTGGGACGGTGGTATCAACCATTTGGATGTCATGCCCATTGCTCCTATTACCAATCCAGTAGAGATGGACATCAGTCTGGCTGAGGCCCTTGAAAAAATCAGAAGTCAAAGCCGCTATAAGAATATGGTTTCCTTAGCTTTTGGCGACACTGCTTGGAGTGAAAAACGACTATTATATGCCTTATCGCAATTCATGTTAACTCTACAATCAAGCAATTCGAGATACGATCAGTTTTATAAAGGACAAACTTCAGCACTAAATGAAATAGAGAAAACGGGATACAGGCTATTCCAAAAGCATTGCTCCAGCTGTCACGTCGAACCCCTAACTACGGGGTATACGTATGAAAGAAATGGGATGGTTTGCACCGATGATATGGGTAGAATGAAGATAACAAATTCCCTTCAAGACCAATATAAATTCAAGGTACCAACGCTTCGAAATATTGCTGTCACCTATCCTTACATGCACGATGGCAGTATAAAGTCATTGTTCGAAGTTGTAGCTTTTTATGCAGAGGGTGGCAATTCCAATTCCGACCCCCGAATACAAAACATTTCTATGAGTCAAACCGAGCAAGATCAAATTCTTGCCTTTCTGCAGTCTCTAACAGACTACAGTTTCCTATCAAATCCTGCATTATCAGAATGAATTATAAATTGACAATCGCCGCAATATTGGGTTTCCTAAGTTTCCGGCCAATGGCTGCTTGCGATGCCTGTGGTTGCCGACCAGGAACTTATGCCTGGGGGCAAATGAGTAGCTTAACCAGCAATTTCTTCAGTATCAATTCATATAAAAGGGCATGGAACCACGACCAAGGATCAGACTTAGCCTTTGAAACGACACTGAACTATACATGTGGTAAAAAAACCCGTTGGTCATTTCAAGTACCCATTCAGACAATCTTTAAAAAAGGTTCATACGAAGAAACCTTCTACAACACTAGCATAGGTGATGCTCAAATTAATTGTTGGATCCCCGTAGCCGATTTTCGAAACAGACCAACCGATGAAATTCGCGGCTTAATTATGGCAGGATCAGCGCTGCGACTTCCAACAGGTAAATATATGGTAAGAGGAGCTGATAAAGATATGCTTGGAACCTATTTGCAGCCAGGATTGGGTTCTTATGGATTTACCATTCACAGTTATGGCTCCGTCATGTTGCGACGATTCGGAGCCTGGTTTCAGGCTAGTTCAACTCAGTATTTCCAAAATGAACTAGGCCAAACTCCAGGCAATCAGTTTCAGTTACAAAGCCATTTATACCGCGAAATTCCATTGAAAAAAAACCTATTAATGCCTCAGCTAGGAATAGCCTATAACTATCAAAATAAAAACACAGTCTTTGGTTACCCCGATGAAGGAAGTGGTGGTCACTTATTTTCCCTTCAAACCTCGATTTCCTTATTTGGTGCTAAGGGTTATTGGCAAGCACTGGCCCAACTTCCCTACTTACAAGAGGTCCCAGTTGGCGCCCCTATTCAAATAGTATCTTTTGGAGTTTCTTGGGGACACTTCATTCCCTAAGATTTCTCGGCAATCAATTGCTTCAAGGCCTCTACCTCGTCGCGCAAGCGAGCGGCCTCCATGTATTCCATTTCCTTGGCTGCCCGCATCATTTCTTTTTCGGTGCGCTGCAAGGCTTTCTTCAGTTCATCCAAGCTGGAATAGGCCAACACAGGATCGGCCGCCAAAGGCAGACTCTCTTCTGGCGGCACGGTCAAAGAACCGGGATCTTCCCCTTTTTTGGCGTCGGCCACGGCGGTTTGCTTGAAAATCTCCTCTCGGCTTTTGCGAACCGTTTTGGGCACAATGCCATGTTCTTTGTTGTAGGCCTCTTGTCGCTCTCGACGACGATTGGTTTCCTCAATGGTTTTGGCCATTGAATCGGTGATCTTATCGGCGTACATGATCACTTTTCCTCGATCGTTACGGGCCGCACGACCTATGGTCTGCACCAGCGATGTCTCGCTGCGCAAAAAGCCCTCTTTGTCGGCATCCATGATGGCCACCAAACTTACTTCTGGCAAGTCCAATCCCTCGCGAAGCAGGTTCACACCCACCAAGACATCAATGCTACCCAAACGCAGATTGCGCAAAATCTCTACTCGATCCAAGGTCTTGACCTCCGAGTGAATGTAGCTCACCTTGATGTTCAGGCGCTGCAAGTACTTGGTCAACTCTTCGGCCATGCGCTTGGTCAGGGTGGTTACCAAAATGCGATCACCCATTTCAATGCGCTCGTCTATTTCTCCAATCAAATCGTCTACTTGAGAACCGCAGGGGCGAATTTCAATAACGGGGTCCAAAAGACCAGTCGGGCGAATCAACTGTTCCACCACTACCCCTTCGCTCTCGCGCATCTCGAACTCGGCGGGAGTAGCCGATACATACAAGGCTTGCGGTACAATGTTGTAAAACTCTTCAAACTGCAAGGGGCGATTGTCCATGGCCGCTGGAAGGCGAAATCCGTAGTCAACCAAGTTGGTTTTGCGGCTGCGGTCCCCTCCATACATGGCCCGAATCTGGGGCATGGTCACATGGCTCTCATCGACCACCAAAAGAAAGTCTTTGGGGAAATAGTCCAGCAAACAGAAAGGGCGATCACCGGGGTTTCGGCGATCGAAATAGCGGGAATAATTCTCAATACCGTTGCAGTAGCCCAGCTCCCGAATCATCTCCAAATCAAAGTTCACCCGCTCCTCCAAACGCTTGGACTCCAAAAAGCGTCCTTGCTGCTGGAATTCCTCCATGCGAATGATCAAATCGTCCTGAATCTGGTGAATCACCGATTGCAATCGCTCTCGTGGTGAAACATATATCTGCGCCGGATAAATGGCCACATCTTGATGACGCTCGATGCGGTTACCGGTCTCAGGATCGAAGCTCCAGATCTCCTCAATTTCATCATCAAAGAAGGAAATGCGATAGGCAAAATCATTGTAGGCCAAATGCACGTCAACCGTATCTCCCTTGACCCGGAAGGTACCACGCTTGAACTCAGCCGTTGTGCGGTGGTACAAACTCTCTACCAATTTGAACAACAAAGTGTTCCGAGATATGATCTGACCCTGACTTAGGCGTATGATGGTTTCCTCAAAATCGCTCGGATTTCCTGCACCGTAAATGCAGCTTACCGAGGCGACCACTATCACATCACGGCGACCGCTCAACAAAGAAGAAACCGTCTTCAGGCGAAGCTTCTCAATCTCATCGTTGATGTTGAGATCCTTCTCGATGTAGGTATTGGATTGAGGTATATAGGCCTCTGGCTGGTAGTAATCGTAATAGCTGACAAAATACTCCACCGCGTTGTTGGGGAAAAACTGCTTAAACTCCCCGTACAACTGGGCCACCAGCGTTTTGTTGTGGGACAAGACCAGCGTAGGTCGCTGGGTCTGCTGAATGACATTGGCCACAGTGAAAGTCTTACCCGATCCGGTCACACCCAAAAGGGTCTGGGCGGGAATTCCTTCCTTGACTCCTTCTACCAACTGCGCAATGGCGGCTGGTTGATCGCCGGTTGGCTCGAAGGGTGCATTCAACTCAAATTTGGCCATCCCGCAAAGATACAATTCTCCAAGTCCCCCTTCTGCACCCCCTTCGGCTATTTGCTGTATCTTTGCACCCGATGTCAGCAGCCAAGAAATCCACTTCCCCGAAGCGCGCTGAAGCCTTCATTCAGGAGGTGTTGAACGACTACCGCATTGCTTTTCAAAGCCGTCACGCCAGCTTGATTGGTCGCAAAGAGGTTTTGACGGGCAAAGCCAAATTCGGCATTTTTGGAGACGGTAAAGAGGTAGCCCAAGTGGCCATGGCCCGTGTATTTGAGCCCGGTGATTGGCGCAGTGGTTATTACCGCGACCAAACCTTCATGTTTGCCAAGGGCATTTCTTCGGTCAAAGAATTTTTTGCCCAGTTGTATGCCAATCCCGACGTAGAGAAGGAGCCCGCCTCTGGTGGGCGAAGCATGAACGGGCACTTTGCCACCCGCTTGCTCGACGAAAATGGAGAGTGGTTGCCTCAATCTGACCGCTTCAACTCCAGTGCTGACATTAGCCCCACGGCCGGTCAAATGCCCCGATTGCTGGGCTTGGCTTTGGCCTCCAAACTTTACAAAAACAATCCCGATTTGCACGGCATGACTCAGTTCAGCCAGCAAGGTCGAGAAATCGCTTTCGGTACCATTGGCAATGCCTCTACTTCTGAGGGCATCTTTTGGGAGGTCATGAATGCCGCCTGTGTAATGCAGGTGCCCATGCTCATGAGCGTTTGGGACGATGGCTACGGCATTTCTGTTCCCGCCAAATACCAAACGGCCAAAGAAAACATTTCGGCCATTATGGGTGGATTCCAAAGCGATAAAAACGGCATTGGTTTGGAGATTTTCACCGCACGCGGTTGGGATTATGCCGAACTGGCCACTACTTACAAAAAAGCCGCTGACTTCTGCCGCGAAAACCACCGACCTGTGTTGGTTCACGTCAAAGAAGTTACCCAACCCCAGGGCCACTCTACCTCCGGCTCGCATGAGCGATACAAGAGCAAAGAGCGCCTGGAATGGGAAAGCGAATACGATTGCATTGCGCAAATGCGCCAATGGATATTGGACCAACGATTCAGCAGTGCTGAAGACCTAGATGCCATGGAAGCCGACGCCCTGGCTGAGGTAAAACAAGACCAAAAGCAAGCGTGGACCGACTTCTCTGGAGCCATCAAACAAGAGGTAGCCAGCTGCTTGCAAACGCTTGATCAACTCATCAGTCAAGGGGTTGACTTGAGCGCTATTCGTGAAAACTTGAGCAGCAGCCTTGATCCAGGCCGCAAAGGCATTGGCAATGCTCTGCACGCCGCCCTTCGGGCGACGCTGGGCCTACCTGCCGACAAACGCCAACCCCTGTTGGATGCTCTTGCCGACTTTGAATCGCTTAACGGTGCTCGCTACAGCTCGCACCTGTACAGCGAAAGCGCTGGTTCTGCCTTGAAAGTTCCTAGCGTTGAGGCTGTATATGGCGACGAAGTCGTAGACGGGTATCAAGTGGTTCGAGCCTGTTTCGAAGCCAACTTGGAACGCGATCCCCGTGTTTTTGCCTTCGGTGAAGACGTGGGTAAGATTGGTGATGTGAACCAAGGCTTCTCTGGATTGCAAGAAAAATTCGGTGAGCTGCGCGTCAGCGACAAAGGCATTCGCGAGTGGAGCATTTTGGGTGAGGGAATTGGAACTGCCATGCGCGGTTTACGACCCATCGCTGAAATTCAATACTTAGATTATTTGCTCTACGCCCTGGAGCCCATGAGCGATGATTTGGCCACCTTACAATACCGCACCAAAGGCGGTCAAAAGGCCCCTGTCATTGTGCGCACCCGCGGGCACCGCTTGGAGGGCATTTGGCACTCGGGTAGCCCCATGGGTATGATATTGAACTCGGTTCGAGGCATGCATGTTTGTGTTCCGCGCGACATGACCCGTGCCGCTGGCATGTACAACACCCTGCTGAGGGCCGATGAACCCGCTTTGGTTGTAGAGTGCTTGAACGGATACCGCATCAAAGAAAAAATGCCCCAAAACATCGGTGAATTCACCGTGGCTTTGGGCCAGCCTGAGGTACTTCGATTCGGTGAAGACGCTACCTTGGTTACCTACGGCTCTTGCTGCCGCATCGCCATGGAGGCCTGCGACCGCTTAGCCGAACATGGCATTCGATTGGAAGTCATCGACGTTCAAACCCTATTGCCTTTTGACCTCAAGCACCGCATCGCCGAGAGTTTGGCTGAAACCAACCGTTTGGTCATATTAGACGAAGACGTACCTGGAGGAGCTTCTGCCTTCATCTTGCAACAGGTCTTGGAAACCCAAAACGGCTATCAGCACTTGGACAGTGCTCCTTTGACCATTGCTTCAAAAGCCCACCGTCCCGCCTATGGCAGCGACGGCGACTATTTCTCCAAACCCAGCGTTGACGAGGTTTTCGAGCGCATCTACCAAATGATGCACGAAAGCAACCCCCAGCGTTGGCCATCTTTGCGTTAAGGTGAGCAACAGGCCTCATATATCCCCCCTGCTGAGGCTCAGCGGATTAGAGCCCTTCACTCTAACCGCCAGCACGAATTTTGTCAACATTGGCGAACGCACCAATGTGACTGGATCCAAAGCCTTTGCCCGACTCATTCTCAACGGCGATTACAATGCCGCTCTCGATGTAGCCCGGCAACAGGTTGAAAACGGGGCCCAAGTCATAGACATCAACATGGACGAAGGCATGCTAGACGGTGTTCAAGCCATGAGCACCTTCCTTCAGTTGCTAGCCGCAGAACCCGATATTTCCCGCGTGCCTGTCATGATTGATAGCTCCAAATGGGAGGTCATTGAGGCTGGACTTCGCTGCATTCAAGGCAAGGGAATTGTGAATTCCATTTCCTTGAAAGATGGAGAGGATGCCTTCTTGCAAAAAGCCAAAATCATCAAGCGATATGGCGCTGCTGTCGTAGTGATGGCCTTTGATGAAACCGGTCAAGCCGATAATTTTGAGCGCAAAATTGCGGTTTGCCAGCGCAGCTATGAGCTTCTGGTTCAGAGGGCCAAGTTCCCAGCTTGGGACATCATTTTTGACCCCAACATCCTGACGGTAGCCACCGGTATGGATGAGCATAACAATTATGCCGTTGACTTCATCGAGGCCACCCGCTGGATCAAGCAAAACCTTCCCCATGCCAAGGTAAGTGGTGGGGTATCCAATATTTCCTTCTCCTTTCGCGGCAATAACCCCGTTCGCGAAGCTATGCACTCCGCCTTCTTGTTCCACGCCATTCAAGCCGGAATGGACATGGGCATTGTCAATGCAGGAATGATTGAGGTATACGCCGACATCCCTTCTGATTTGTTGGAGCGGGTTGAAGATGTGTTGCTGAACCGCCGAGCGGATGCTACTGAACGCCTGATCAGCTTTGCTGAGACAGTGAAAGGTAAAAAAACCGACGAGACCAAGGTTTTGGAGTGGCGCGAGGCCCCCGTGGCCGAGCGCTTGACTTACAGCTTGGTTCGAGGTATCACCGAGTTCATCGAAACCGATACAGAAGAAGCCTACCAGTTGCTAGGCGATGGATTGTCAGTCATCGAGGGTCCCTTGATGGACGGCATGAACCATGTAGGTGACTTGTTTGGCGCCGGCAAAATGTTCCTGCCCCAAGTGGTAAAAAGTGCCCGAGTCATGAAACAGGCCGTAGCCTATTTGCAGCCCTATTTGGAGGCGCAAAAGGCCGCCAATCCTGATGCCAAGGCACAGGGAAAAATTCTCCTAGCCACCGTCAAAGGCGATGTACACGACATCGGTAAAAACATAGTTGGGGTGGTCATGGCTTGCAACAACTATGCGATCAAAGACTTGGGAGTCATGGTTTCATCTGACACCATTCTCTCCGAAGCCCAAGCTTGGGGAGCTGACATCATCGGATTATCAGGTCTCATAACTCCTAGTCTAGATGAAATGGTACATGTGGCTAGCGAAATGAAACGCTTGGGCATGAAAACCCCTTTGCTTATTGGAGGGGCTACGACTAGCCGCGTGCACACTGCGGTAAAAATTGCCCCCGCCTATGACGGGCCCGTGGTTCACGTATTGGATGCTTCGCGATCGGTACCCGTGGCCGGTTCCTTGTTGAGCGAAGGTCATCAAGGAGAATTGGCCACCCGCATTCGAAGCGAATACGAAACCTTGGCCACGCAACATGCCCAGCGCCAAAGCCAAAAAAGCTTGCTACCCTTTGAAAAGGCCCAAGCCAATCGATGGGTTCACGACGGTAGCGTTATTGTACCCAAGCAAACGGGATTCTTCTCTTTGGACAATATCAGCATTGAACTTTTGCGGCCTTACATCGATTGGACACCCTTCTTCCAAACCTGGGAGTTGGCCGGTCGATACCCCGATATACTGCAAGACTCGGTAGTGGGCCAGGAAGCCCAATCCCTGTTCAACGACGCCCAATCCATGCTCGACAGCTGGGAGGCGGCCGCTCCGCTTCGCTTCGCGGCCACCCTCTTCCTATTGCCCTGCCGCAAGCAAGGAGAAAGCGCTCTTGTTTACCGCAGCCCCGCCGACGCCGAATCAGGTTCCCAGACACTCGCTCAATTCCATTTCTTGCGCCAACAGCGCGAGATGGCTCCGGGCATTCCCAATCTTTCTTTGGTTGATTACTTGGCCGATGATGCCCTTGATTATATGGGAGGTTTCGCCGTAACAGCCGGGCTCGAGCTAGAGCACCTGGTTGCGCAATACGAGGCCCAGCACGACGACTACAACAGCATTCTCGCCAAAGCCTTAGCTGACCGTTTGGCCGAAGCCT
>JBJOHK010000026.1:0-11737 GCA_046047755.1 Bacteroidota bacterium
AAGGGAATGAGTGATCAAAGTTTGCCCACCAAACTCACTCCAAATCCGCTAAACAACTTGGTTTTAGCCACTCGAGTCTGAGCCTCTACAAAACTTTGTGCAAACAAATTGGGTTCAAGTACAATGGTCCAAACATTGGAGATAGGCACAGTAGGACCGAAGGCCAAACGCCCGTCAAAAGTAAACTGGCGCTGAACACTCAAAGGCAAATATTCAGTTCTAGAGAAATAACTTCCTTCTGTACGAGTGGTCATTCCAGGACTCATTTGCGCTGACAATCTCCAAACGCTCTTACCCAAAGGCAAATAGTAGCGATAGGCCAAGGGTATGCTGACTTTGCTAATCTTGTAATTGAGGGTTCCAGTGGTCTCACTCCACTCCGTGAATGTATTGGTGTCTATGACTTCTACCGTTTGCACAGGCTGGCCTGGAATCATAACCACTACATGAAAGGTGTCAATCTGCGTAAAAGTTTCCCATTGGCGATCGCGGTATTGCCCGTTCCCTACCCACTCCCCATAGGCCAGACCCATTCCAGCCAAATGTCCATTTCCCAAATCTTTGAGTATAGCAAATTGATAGTGAGCATGGTATTGAGTACCCAATACACTCAAATTATCTCGGTTGTCAAAGTTGATGGCGTTGTGGCTTCCTGTGAAAGCGGTAAACTCGGCGTACAGATTCGGCTTGAAGCGATCACGCAAATCATTATCGGGAAGAAGTCTATCGTCAAAATATTCATGGCGAAGGGCGAAGGGATCCAACCATTCGGCATACGACGGTGTCAAGCCAAGGCTATACACCTGCGACCTAATGTCTTCTCGTCCTTGAAGTGCGGTGCCGTCGGCCCCATTTCCTACAGCAAATCTTTGGTTCTGCCTACTGGAAAGCCCAAATCCTAGTTTGGAGGCGGCCGCACTTTCTTTGAGCCATGGAGCGTTCAGGTCATCTAGGGCATCGACCGGCCTTTCCATAATACGCTCTCCTCTGTTGCGATTAGGCTTGCTAATACCGCGCTCTGTCAGAACGCTGCCTTGGCCTATCTGTTCACCTGCCCTATCGGGTAGCGTTGGGGCAGATTCAACGGGGGTTAATTCTCTTTTCTGCAAAGGCAATTCTGACTCTTTGACCGAAGAGGCCGACGGGTTCAATGCCACTTGAGTGCTGGCCGTCGACAAGGAACTTGGCCACAGGAAGTAAGACGAACCCAAGCCCACTAATAAAAGGCCAAGTGAAGTGAACCACCAAATAAGGGCCCTGCGCTTCTTCTTATCCTCGCGCATTTCCATCACCTTATCAAAACTAACACGACTAGAGTAGGCTACTTCAGCCTCTCTCAGCTGATCCCATTGAAATTCACTCACGACTTCCCTCCTTCCAATTTATCCAACATGGACTGCAAAGCCTTTCGGGCTTTGGCAAATTGAGAGCGGCTAGTGCCTTCATCAATTCCCATGGTTTGGGCTATCTCTTTGTGTGAATACCCTTCAATGGCGTACATATTGAAAACAGCTTTGTAGCCATCGGGCAACAAGCCTACGAGTTTCAACAGCTGTTCCACATGCAGTTGTTCGAAAGCTTTATCGCTACTGGGTAAATCGATGGCCTTGTCGTCAATGGAATCAAAACTCACCTTTCTCGCCCTGATTTTGTTGATGCAAACATTGACTGTAACACGACGCATCCATGTTTCTAAGCTGCTTTGAAAGCGAAACTTAGGCAAGTTGTTGTATATCTTGACGAAAGATTCCATCAGAGCATCTTCAGCTTCTTCTTGGTTTTGGCAATAGCGAATGGCCAATGAAAACAACTTTTGAGAAAATCGACTCCACAGGATTTCCTGGCATTTCCGATCCTCTTTGATGCATCCCTCTACCAGTTCCTTTTCGGTCATTTAATAGTCTCATATTGCTTCCAATGATGTCTATCAATGCTTTGACAATTCCATCGATGAAAACGTGGCTTTCAGGCGCACAATTTCCGTGTTTTTTTCAATCTACCCACCACCCTCGTGTTTTTTCCACACTCATGGCATATAAAAATTCACAAAATCAAGGGGCTTTCTCTTGCTTTGTATGCATGCGACTGCGACAGATTTTATGGCTGACATTGATTTGCGTCCCTTGTTTATTGAGGGGGCAAAAAGCCCCTTCTGCCGCGGCTCAAAAATGGGCTGACAGTCTATTAAAAAACATGAGCTTAGAGCGAATGGCGGCCCAAACCCTCATGATGCCTGCTTGGTCACGCGATCGCAGCATTCGTCCTGATTTGCTCAAGAATGTCGAAGAACTAGGCATTGGGGGAATCATCTTTTTTCAAGGTCATGCGCTAGACCAAGCTTATTTGTGCAATTTCTATCAGCAACAGAGCCAAATCCCCTTAATGATTGGCATGGATGCAGAATGGGGCTTGAGCATGCGATTGAATGACTTGCCCAAATACCCCTTTGCCATCAGCATGGGGGCCGCAGATGACGAAATGCTAGCCTTGGAACTGGGTCGTTCCTTGGGAAAGGAATGTCGCTTGCTCGGTGTACATGTGAGTTTTGGGCCGGTAGTCGATGTCAACACAAACCCCGATAACCCCATTATTGGATTTCGAAGCTTCGGAGAAAACCCAAACAATGTAGCCCGAATGGCCATGTCTCAAATTCAAGGCATGCAAGAGCAGGGAATTTTGGCCTGTGCCAAACACTTTCCAGGCCACGGCAACACAGCCTCTGATTCTCACAAAGAATTGCCCATTGTCACGGATAGCAAGTCCCAATTGCAATCGCATTTGAAGCCTTTTCAGTCCTGCATAGACCAAGGGGTGGCTTCAATCATGGTGGCACACCTAGAAATTCCAGCCCTCGAGGCGGAACCTGGCTTACCCAGTTCCCTCTCTCCATCGGTTGTTCAGCGTTTGTTGAGAGACAGCATGCACTTTGAAGGCCTCATCATTACCGATGCCTTGAACATGAAAGGGGTTTCAGGAAAATACAAATCAGCCCCTGCTTGCGTAATGGCCCTTCAGGCCGGAAACGACGTTTTGCTATTCCCTGAAGACGCCCAAGTAGCTATTGACAGCATAGTTTCAGCCGTTAGACAAGGAAAATTAGACAGCCTTGAACTCAGACAACACGCGCGTCGAATCTTGATTTATAAGCACCAAGCCGGCTTGGCCTTTTACAAACCTGTCCAAACCGAACATTTGGCTGATAGCTTGCTGGCCATACACCAAGAATTTCAAAACCGATGGGCCGCACCCCAGCCATCCTATCCAGGTTTGTCAGTCTTAGACCCAAGCCAGCAGTTGCCCCTACAACCTTTCAGTGGCAAACACGGTTTGTTGCTTCAGTGGGTGCCAGAAGGCAAATCGGCCAACGATGTCCTAGATTCACAGCTAATTGATGCTTTGCTGCAAAACGGACACTGGTACATCAGCTCCATTCCCCACAACGCTACCCCCACTCAAATACAGGATGAAATAAGCGAGTTCCCTGCAGACTGCTTTGTTCTCTTGGCCCATACCGAACCCAAAATTTGGGGCAAAACAAGCCGCGAACTCCCAGCCGCACTCGTTGAATGGTTGGCCTCTAGGAACCCCAGCCAGACCGCTTTGTTGCATGCTGGCAACCCATACGCCCTTCGCAGCCTCGGCCTTACCAATCGAATCCCGGTTTTATTGAGCTATGAAAATGATTCGCGCAGTTTATCGTTTGCTGCCGAAGCCCTGTACGGCAGAATGTGTGGAGGCGCCCAACTTCCGGCCACCTTAAATTCAAGATTTCCTGCCGGTTATTGCGCGAAACAATCCTTCTCTACTCCGTTGTGGGAACAGGGCCAAATAGAGGCTCAACAAGCCCAAAACTCATCGGCCGCCTATCTCCAACTATCCAATAAACTGGATGAACGAATCCAAAGGGCACTATCAGAGGGGGACTTCCCCGCCTCTCAATGCGTCGTGATGCACCATGGGAAAGTGGTGTACCAGCAAGCCATGGGAAGCATTGACGCTGATCCACAATTGCATCTAGGACCCAGAAACATTGGGTTTGAACACCTTTTTGACTTAGCGAGTATCACCAAAGTAGCGGCTACAACACTGGCTGTCATGCACCTCTGCCAGGAGAAAAAGATTTCCCCTAGCACGGTGTTGTCAAAAGTGTGGCCTGAGGCTAGCTATATGCCTTGGGGGCACTTACCCCTGAGTGCATTCTTGACCCACCAAAGTGGTCTACCCGCCTTTTTGTCATTTTTCAGCACGATGAAAAGCCAAGGGGCCGAGCATCGAATTCAAGCCGATTCTCAATTCCGTCTGGCTTTGAGCAATTCCTGTTTCGTAGAAACCCGCTGGAGCGATTCTGCCTGGTCGTGGATTCAAAAGGAGACTCCCCATCAGCATCCTGTTTATCTGTACAGCGACTTGAACATGATCATCTTGGGCAAATGGGTAGAATTCATGAGTCAAACCCCTCTGAATCAATTCGTAGACTCGTTATTCTATCGCCCCATGGGTTTGACGCATCTAGGGTTTCTGCCCGAAGAAAAAGGCATGGATTACTGGTGCATTCCTTCTGGTTATGATAATACTTGGCCACGTCAGCGAATCTGCGGCCTTGTCCACGACCCTAGTGCAGCCGTATTAGGAGGCGTTTCAGGCAATGCCGGTCTATTCAGCAACGCCCATGATTTGGCCGCACTGTTCCAAATGTTGTGCGACGGTGGCCTCTACAAAGACGAGCGCTATTTGAACGAGAGCACAATCAAGCAGTTCGGCAAGGCCTACAGCAGCAAAAGTCACAGAGGCTTAGGATTTGATCGCAGCAACGGTAAAAACAATATTTTTGAGGGAGCCCCTTCCACGCTCTTCGGTCACAGTGGGTTCACCGGCACATGGGCTTGGACAGACCCTTCTAGAGGCCTGGTTTTTGTCTTCTTGAGCAACCGTACCTACCCTAGTGATTCCAACAAGGGATTGATCCAAAAAGGAGTTCGCGGGGATCTCTTGCAGACGGTCTACAAATATTTGCCTTGAGCTGTGATTAATGGGAAAACAGCGACTTCAAATCCAAGCCTCCCACATTTCCTGAACTCATAATGAGCCACACTTGACTGCTGTTCTCTTTCAGGGCTTGCTCAAGCAAATCCGCATCTGAAAACAAACGAACATCTGAACCCAATCGGGCTTGCATTTCTTGGGTCGAAGGAATCTCCATCTTTTTCAAGGCAAACACATGTGGATCGTACAAAACCCAACGCTCGTCTGCCGGATTCAATGTACCAGAATAACGAGGCATGAAGGCCGGATTTAAACTTGAAAAGGTATGCAATTCTAACAGGGCCAGGATGGAATCATTGGGATGGCGTTCACGCACGGCAGCCACGCTGGCCGCCACTTTACTGGGGGCATGAGCAAAATCGCGTATCAAAACACCCCTATTTGTTTCTGCAATGGTTTCCAATCGCTTTGCCGTTCCAGGAAAGGTTGACAATGCCTTCCAAGCTTCGATTTCACCTATGCCCAATTGCTGAGCCAGTCGAACCACCCCCGCGGCATTTTCCATGTTGTGTTTGCCGTAAAAGGAAAGATTGATGGCTTCGTCTCCTATCTGAACCCAAGCCTCACCCGATGAATGATACCCAAACATCGGAGCTTGATAGGTTTCAGCATGCGCATGATGCTTAGCGATGTTAACCAATGCAGGGTCTCCTTGATAAACATAGGCAGGGCCCAAACAAGTACCCAAATAAGAATCAAATTGGTTTTGATACATTTCCTCGGTAGGAAACACATTGATGTGATCCCATGCAATGCCTGTAATCATCGTCAAATGGGGCTTGTAATGCATGAATTTAGACCGGGGGTCTAGAGGTGAAGTCAAATACTCATCTCCTTCAATCAACATAACGGGAGCATTTGATAAGTGAACCATGCGCTGATACCCAGGCAATTGACTACCCACCAAATAATCGAAGTCCAAGCCACATGTGTGAAGAACATGCATAAGCATGGCCGTCGATGTGGTTTTGCCGTGTGATCCAGCGATGACCACCCGGGTTTTTTCCTTGGCGTGTTCGTAGATGTAGGAAGGAAAAGAAAAGACGGGGAGCTGACACTCCTGCGCCCTCAACAGTTCGGGATTATCAGCCCGAGCATGCATGCCCACAATGATTTGATCTACGCCTTCTACTCGCTCCGGAAACCAGCCAAATTCAGGAGGCAGAAGCCCTGCCTCGGCCAAACGGCTGCGTGCGGGATCAAAGATTTCATCGTCGCTTCCGCTTACTTGGTGCCCTAAGGCTTGAAGCTCGAGAGCCAGGTTATGCATAACCGCTCCCCCAATAGCAATAAAATGAATGCGCATGAACGAAAGCGAATCTACTACCAGCGGGCTAGTCAGCAAACAAAACCCGCCGTTTTTTGCTATTTTTGCAGAAGTACAAAATCCCATTGTTTGGGCTATTGACAACGCATGAAAATATTGGTTTGCATCAGCGTGGTCCCCGATACCACCACCAAAATTGGATTCACTGACAACAACACGGCCTTTCAAACCGCCGGTGTGCAATTCATTCTGAATCCATATGACGAATTGGCCTTAACCCGAGGCTTGGAACTGGCAGAGGCCAATTCCGGAACCGTTACTGTAGCTCACGTCGGCCCCGCCGATTCTGAAGCTGTCATTCGCAAGGCCTTGAGCATGGGAGCCGATTCTGCCATTCGCATCAACGCTCAACCCACCGACGCCCAGCAAGTCGCTGCTGAATTGGCTCACATAGCCAATGAGTACGACTTGGTATTAACGGGTCGAGAGAGTATTGATTACAACGGTGGCATGGTATGTGGATTGTTGGGCGCGGCCTTAAACCGCCCCTCGGTCAACGTGGTCACTCGCATTGATTTCGAAAATGGAACTTGGAGTTTTGATCGAGACATTGATGGCGGTAAAGAAAGCTTACACGTAACCGGAGCTTGCGTAGCTAGTGCTCAAAAAGATTTGTGCGAACCTAGAATCCCCAACATGAGAGGAATCATGGCCGCTCGTACCAAACCCCTGACCGTTCTCGAGCCTCAGGGAGCTGCTACAGGGTCCCATTGCGTACAATTTGAATTGCCCGCCCCCAAACAAGGAGTTAAGTTGATCGATCCTAGCCAAGCGGCTCAATTGATCGAATTGTTGAAAAACGAAGCCAAAGTAATCTAATATGTCAATTGTAGTTTTTGCCGAGTTCGCCGATGGCGCTTATAAAAAATCCAGCCTCGAAGCCCTTTCAGCTGGCCGTAACATGGCCGAACAAAACCAAGAAACGGTGATTGCCGTTCAGATGGAGGGAGAGGTACAAGCCGACATTTTGGCTCAGCACGGAGCTCACAAGGTGGTACAAGCCACTGGGAATTACGATGCCTTTGCTTCCGATTCATGGAGCCAAGCCTTTTCCCAGATTTGCCAAGAGTTAGGCGCCAGTTTGGTATTGATTTCCAATACTTACAGCGGGAAATCCATGGCGCCGCGGGTGGCTTTTCATTTGAAAGCTGACATGGCAAGCAACGTTGTATCCATGCCCAATACAGACAATGGGTTCTCAGTTAAACGCGGCGTATTTTCAGGAAAAGCATTTGCCTGGGTTGAATTGAAAAGCCCTGTCAAAGTTTTGGCCCTGACTCCCAATTCATTTGAAATCAAAGAGTGGGATGGCAACGCCGAAGTGCAAAGCCTAAACGTCCAAGCAGAGTCAAGCATCGTAGTTGATTCCGTCCAAAAAGTAAGTGGTAAAATTCCCTTGACCGAAGCCGAAATTGTGGTTTCTGGCGGCCGCGGGTTAAAAGGCCCTGAACATTGGGGCTTGATCGAAGATTTGGCTCAGAACTTAGGTGCCGCTACGGCCTGTTCCAAACCCGTCAGCGACATGGGATGGAGACCCCACAGCGAACACGTCGGCCAAACGGGCATTACCATCAAACCGAACTTGTACATTGCGGTGGGTATATCAGGCGCTATTCAGCATTTGGCCGGAGTCAGCTCTAGCAAGGTCATAGTTGCCATCAACAAGGACCCAGAAGCGCCTTTCTTTAAAGCCGCCGATTACGGCATTGTAGGCGATGCCTTCGATGTATTGCCCCAGTTGATAGCCGCGTCAAAGTAAACGCATGTCCCAACAGGTTGAGTTGGAAATCAAAACCATAGTGCCGGCCCATTCTCACGGGGCCTACACCTTGGTTTTGGGCGAAATCAACGGCGAACGCAAGCTCCCAGTTTTGATTGGTGCTTTCGAGGCCCAAGCCATTGCCATGGAATTGGAGGGAATGAAACCTAGCCGCCCTCTGACCCACGACTTATTTGCCCAAGCCCTAAGTGAATTCCACGTGGTGCTGAAAGAGGTATGCATTAGCAAATTAGAAGAAGGCATTTATTACTCAACCCTTTCCTTGCAGTCAGGCGAGCACTTGAGCCAATTGGATTCCCGTACCAGCGACGCCATTGCCTTGGCTACCAAATTCAAGTGCCCCATATTTGTCGAGGAGTCCATTCTTCGCGAGGCCGGCTATTCAGATGACTCGCAAGGCCCAGAGGCTGAAGAGGAATTGGTATTTGACGAATCAGACCTGGACATTCCAGAATCAGACGACCAATGGGCCGATTTCGATTTGGAAGATTTAGAGCAACAACTCAACGAAGCTATACAAGACGAAGACTACGCACGTGCCGCCCAAATTCGGGACGAAATAACACGCCGAAACAATCCCTCATGACAACAAATTTCCTCAAAGCCATGACCATGGGCCTGCTGTTGGCCGCTTGTTCCTCTCCCATTACGGAAGAAGAAGCCTTGTCCCAAAAGCCCAATGAATGGAGTTGGCCCGGCACCTATACCTACTTGAGCATCGATAAAAATGGTTCGCCAATAGGCAACTGTACCGACCAAGACAGCCTCTTGTTGACCGATACGGCGTTCCTGTACGACATTGAAGGCATAGACAAGCACGCAGCGGGAACCTATACCCGTGAACAAAACCAAGAAGGTCAAACGGTATTGGTTTTCAACTATCGCTGGGCCAACAAGGCAATTTCTATTGATTCCCCCTTGATTCGTCGATTCACCGTAGACTATGCCTGCTGCGACTCTATGCACATGTGGGAAACCAGTCCTGAGGGTGATACCCTTTCTTTTTCTTATCGCAAAAAGGCCAAAACGAGCCCTTGCTGCCACTAAGCCATGACCGAATACCTTCTCAACGGAAAAAGTTGCCCTGCCCATGAGGGATTCGGCTTAGACAGTCGATCTCATCGATACGGAGATGGCTTTTTTGAGAGCATTCGAATTGGAGAAGGACGCTTTTACCACTGGCCCCAGCATTTGGAACGTATGCATAAATCGGCCATGTTGCTGCATATGCATCTTCCAGAAGCCCTGGGAACGGGAGAATTGGAATCAGCCATTCTGGCTAAGGCCAAAGAGCGCAATTGGGAACACTGCCGCCTTCGTTTAAGCTTTCACCGAAAAGGGGAAGGCCTATATACTCCCAGCGAATTGAATTGCGATTGGGTGGCAGAAATTTCTCCTTTACAAGAGGCCCAATACCCTTGGAATGAACAGGGCATAAGCATTGGGCACTTTAAGGAATTGACCAAAAATTCCAACTACTTGAGTTCCTTGAAAACGCAGTCAGCCTTGCTGTATGTCATGGCTGGCCTTTACGCCGAATCCAATCAATTGGATGAGGTCCTCATATTCAACGACTTTGGTCGTGTGGCTGAGGGCCGGTATTCCAATGTTTTCCTCGTACAAGATGAATTCTTGATTACTCCTCCCATCAGCGAATACGGCATCGATGGAGTCATGCGCCGCATCGTTCTGCAGCTCGCTGACGCCTACGGATACAGCATTCAAGAAAGACCCGTCACAGAAACCGACATTACGGCCGCCAATGAAATCTTTTTCACGTCGGCTATCAAAGGCATTGAATGGGTTAACAACTACCTGGGCAAACCCTATAAATGCAGTATTTCCAAAGTGCTGCATCAACAACTTAACGCTAGCGTATAAAAAAAGGCCCCGATGCTCGGGGCCTTTTTTACTTATTCCTCATTGAGGAAGGGATAACGGTAATCAGTTGGAGGATTAAAGGTCTCCTTTATGGTGCGCTGACTGGTCCAGCGAAGCAGGTTGACTTTGGCTCCCGCTTTATCATTGGTTCCAGATCCGCGGCCGCCGCCGAAGGGCTGTTGACCCACAACAGCACCCGTGGGTTTGTCGTTGATATAGAAGTTACCGGCGCTGTTTCTCAAAGCCCAAGTGGCTTGTGTGGCTGCGTATCGATCTTGAGAGAAGATGGCACCTGTCAAGGCGTATTCGCTCGTAGAATCAACCAATTCAAACATGTTCGCCCAATCGGCATCATCGTAAACCCAAATGGTCAAAACGGGACCAAAGATCTCCTCGCACATGGTGCGGTAGCGAGCAGAAGGAGCCATTAAAATCGTGGGCTGAATGAAGTATCCTTTTGACTTGTCGTAAGAACCGCCACAAAGAACCTCTACCCCATCTTTTTTCGCCTGATCGATGTAGGAGGCAATCTTGTCAAAAGCACGCTCATCAATAACCGCATTGACGAAATGGCTAAAGTCTTCCGTAGGACCCACTTTCAATGTGGCCATTTCAGCCACTAGCATTTCTTTGACATTGGGCCAAATACTCTTAGGCACATACACGCGAGAGGCAGCTGAACATTTTTGACCTTGGAATTCGAAGGCTCCGCGAATGATGGCCGCCACCAAAGCCTTTTGATCGGCTGAAGCATGGGCTAAAATGAAATCCTTACCACCTGTTTCACCTACGATACGAGGGTAACTCTTATAGGTAGCGATGTTCTCTCCTATCAACTTCCACATAGTGCGGAAAACACCGGTAGAACCCGTAAAGTGCAAGCCCGAAAATTCAGGATGTTTGAAAACGATATCGCCCGTCTCTGGCCCTGGGGTATAAATCAAATTAATGACACCATCTGGCAATCCGGCTTCCTTGAATACCCGCATCAACAACTGAGCCGAATAGACCTGAGTTTCAGACGGTTTCCAAACCACAACATTCCCCATCATGGCGGGGGCCGTGGGCAAGTTGCCGCTGATAGCCGTAAAGTTGAAAGGAGTTACCGCAAACACAAAACCTTCCAAGGGTCTGTATTCCAATCGATTCCAAATGCCTTTGGTTTGAGCCGGTGGCTGATCGCTGTAGATTTCAGTCATGAACTGAACGTTGAAATTCAAAAAATCGATCAATTCGCAAGCCGCATCGATTTCGGCTTGGTAGGCATTTTTACTCTGAGCCAGCATAGTGGCGGCATTAATCGCGTAACGGTATTTGCTTGAAAACAGTTCAGCAGCTTTCAAGAAAATCCCTGCACGCTGCTCCCAAGGCATGGCTTCCCAGGCGGGCTTCGCAGCCATAGCGGCTTCGATGGCCTGTTTTACATGAGAGGCATCGCCCACATGGAAATGCCCCAATGTATGGGCATGGTCATGAGGGGGAGCCATTCTTTGCAACTTGCCTGTTCTTACTTCGTTTGACCCGATGAACATAGGCACATCCAGTTCCTGGGCACGGGCCTCGGCCAATGCCGCTTTCAAATGCGCTCTTTCTGCTGAACCTGGGGCGTAGGAGTATACAGGTTCATTGATAGCGGGGGGAGTATTGAAAAATCCGTTCATAGCAATTCGAATCACAAAGGTAACCCTTGCCGCCCAAGCGAATAC